>DASWIR010000001.1:0-7402 GCA_036397575.1 Alteraurantiacibacter sp.
GCCAGCAGAACGACTGCGCCGGCCAATCCTTGCGGATGCGCAATCAGCGGCGTGATGTCCCGGAACTGGATGCCCGGCCTGGGAAAGTCGGGAATGGTGCGGATGAGCGCCTTGAGTTCGCCGGGCGTCATCCGTTGCCAGCTCCCAGGGTCGCTCAGGCCTTCTTCTTCGGCTTGACGCTTGCCCATACCTGCTTCTTGGCCATCCAGGCCAGAACGGTGGCGAAGATCAGGAACAGCACGACGATCCAGCCGGTCTGCTGACGCTTCTCCAGAGTCGGCTCCGCTGTCCAGACCAGAAATGCGGACACGTCCTGCGCCATCTGGTCGATCGTCGCCTCGGTTCCGTCGGCATAGGTCACCTGGCCGTCGAGAATCAGCGGCGGCGCCATCGCCAGGTTGAGATTGGCGAAATAGGGATTGTGGTGCAGGCCCGTACCGGGCGCGGCGTCGGGGAAGCGCTCAAGCAGCTCGGCCGAAGGCTCCTGGTAACCAGTCAGCAGCGAATAGACATAGGGCGCCGCGCCTTCACGCGCCTTGGTGATCAGCGACAGGTCTGGTGGAATCGCATTGTTGTTGGCCGCTGCTGCGGCGACATCGTTCGGATAGGGCGACGGGAAATAGTCAGGGGGCCGGCCCGGACGCGTGGTCGCCTCGCCGGTATTGGGATCGATCCCCGGTACCTGCTTGCTGGCGGCAAAGGCCTTTACCTCCGCCTCGCTGTAGCCGAGCTTGGCCATGTCGCGGAACGCGACATATTTCAGCGAGTGGCAGGCCGAACAGACTTCGGAATAGACCTGCAGCCCGCGCTGGATCTGCTGGCGGTCGAAATGACCCATCGGACCGTCGCTGGCGAGATGCAGTTCTTTCGGATGCTCGTGAAAGGCGCTCTCGGCGGTTTCTTCGCCCATGCCTTCGCTCGCGGCGACCCAGGCGCCGTTGAGGAAGGCGAGGAAGGCCATGCCACCGAAGAACAGGCCGATCAGGATTGCGAAAAGGCGGATCATGTTATCGCTTTCTCTCCAGCGCTCGGCATCAATTGCTCTGGGCGGCGCCGCTGATGCGCGCCTGTTCGTCGGAACCCAGCACCGCCTCGGTGATCGAGAAAGGCAGCGGGTCGGTCTTCTCCGTGGCCGAGACGATCGGCAGGATCACGAGGAAGTGCAGGAAGTAATAGGTCGAGGCGAGCTGGCTCGCCATCACATAGGGTTCCTCCGCCGGAGCGCCGCCGCAGATGAACAGCACCACCATGGCCGGGATCAGCCCGAACCAGAAGAACTTGCGGAAGGCCGGACGGAAACGGCCCGAGCGCACATGCGACGTATCGAGCCAGGGCAGGAAGAACCACACCAGGATCGAGCCGAACATGGCCAGCACGCCCATCAGCTTGGCCGGGAAGATTACGATGCCGGTGAAGGGAATCGCGAAATCGACCGTGAAGGCGCGCAGGATCGCGTAGAACGGCCAGAAATACCATTCGGGCACGATATGCGCCGGGGTCGAGAGCGGGTTGGCCGGGATGTAGTTGTCCGCATGGCCAAGCGCATTGGGCAGGAAGAACAGGACGGCGCTGTAGATCACCAGGAACACCGCGAGGCCGAAGCCGTCCTTCGCAGTGTAATAGGGGTGGAACGGGATCGTGTCGCTCTCGCTCTTCACCTCGACGCCGGTCGGATTGGATGAGCCGGGAATGTGCAGCGCCCAGATATGCAGGATCACCGCGCCCGCGATAATGAAGGGCAGCAGGTAATGCAGGCTGAAGAATCGGTTGAGCGCGGCGTTGTCGGGAGCAAAACCGCCCAGCAGCCACACGCGGATCGGCTCGCCGATCATGGGGATGGCGCTGAAGAAGCCGGTGATAACCTGCGCGCCCCAGAAGCTCATCTGCCCCCAGGGGAGCACGTAGCCCATAAAGGCGGTGGCCATCATCAGCAGGAAGATGACGACGCCCAGCAGCCAGATCATCTCGCGCGGCGCCTTGTAGGAGCCGAAATAGAAGCCGCGGAAGATGTGGAGATAGATCACCGCGAAGAAGGCGCTGGCGCCGTTGGCGTGCGAATAGCGCATCAGCCAGCCCCAATTGACGTCGCGCATGATGTGCTCGGTCGAATCGAAGGCGAGCAGCGAATTGCCCGCATAGTGCATCGCCAGCACGATGCCGGTGACGATCTGCAGCACGAGGCAGAAGCCCGCCAGCACGCCGAAATTCCACATATAGGAAAGGTTGCGCGGCACCGGATAGCCGGCGCCGACCGCGTCATAGACCAGCCGCGGGAGCGGCAGGCGATCGTCGACCCATTTGGTGAAACGGGTCTTGGGTTCGTACTGGTTCGCCCAGGCAAAGCTCATCTTTGTCTTCCTCGCCTCAGCCGATCAGGATGTTGGTGTCGGAGGTGAATTCGTAAGTCGGCACCTCGAGGTTCGTCGGCGCCGGACCTTTGCGGATGCGGCCCGCAGTGTCGTAGTGCGAACCGTGGCAGGGGCAGAAATAGCCGCCGAACTCGCCGCGATTCTCACCCTCGGCGGCGCCCAGCGGCACACAGCCGAGATGGGTGCACACGCCCATGGTGATGAGCCAGTTCTCACGGCCTTCCTTGGTCCGCTCGGCCAGCGTCTGCGGATCGCGCAGCGAGCCCGCATTCACAGCATTCGCGGCTTCGATCTCCGCCGGAGTCAGGTTGCGGACGAATACCGGTTGCTTGCGGAACACGGTCTTGATCGCCTGGCCGGACTCGATCGCGGAAATATCGAGTTCGGTGGTGGATTCGGCCAGCACGTCGGCCGAAGGGGCCATCTGGCTCACCAGCGGATAGATCACGCCGACCGCGCCGACACCTGCCGCGCTCACTGCTGCAATATTGATGAAATCGCGGCGGCGGACACCGTCATTGCCCGACAGCGCCTCGGAATGCGCGGTTCCCGTGCTCGTTGCCATATCCTAGCCTTGCCTTGCCGTCCCCGCACCGATCCGCCGATCGCGCGCGTATAGGCCGAATGATCCGACAATCGGCGCCGGGGAAGTTGCCCCCACCGGACGCCGGTTTGGCGGGGCTGATAGACGAGCGTGCCAGCAATGCCAACAGCCATTTTGGCGCATTTTTGCGCCGGTGTGGATAGCGCTAGCGGGGAAGGCCGATAAGGGCGATCTGCCTGCCGTAGCTGGCCTCCCCGCGATGGGTCGCGCGGCGATAGGAATAGAAGCGGGTTTCATCGGGATAGGTGTCCAGCGCGAGATCCTCCGCCACGCCGATCCCTGCCCGTTCAAGCCGCGCGGCGATATAGGCCGGTAGGTCGAATCGGTAATGGCCTTCGCGCCCGGAGACAAAGAATCGCGCATCCGCATTTGTGAAATTCGCGCGGAAATCCTCGCCGACTTCATAGCTGGCCTGCGCGATGGCAGGCCCGATCGCGGCGGCGATGTTCGCCCGGGCGGCCCCCAGTGCCTCCATCGCCGCGACGGTGTTTTCGCACACCCCGCCATGCGCGCCGCGCCATCCGGCATGGGCGGCGCCGATCACTCCCGCCCGAACGTCCGCGAACAGAACGGGCGCGCAATCGGCCGTGACGATGCCGAGCAATATGCCGGGCAAGGCAGTCGCCAGCGCATCGCCGCGCGGCCTTTCGCCATCGTCGGCCCAGGCCTCTTCCACAATCACCACATCGGCCGAATGAACTTGGTAAGGGCAGACCAGGACCGCACCGGGAAGCACGGCCTGTGCCGCCCACCGCCGGTTTTCGCGAACGGCCGCCGGATCGTCGCCTGCACCCCAGCCGACGTTGAGCCCGGCGACTTCGCCTGTGGAGAAGCCGCCGCGGCGCCCGAAGAAGCCATGCGGCACCCCGCCCAGCGCCGCCGCGCGGATGACTTCGACCTCTTCTTGAAGGCGAGTATCAGCCAAGGCTGCGGCTGACCTGCTCATAAGTGTCGCGCGAGAGTTTTTCCGCCTTCGCTATACGCTCCAGTTCGCCGCGCATCAGTGCCGCGCGCCCTTCTTCCAGGCGCCGCCAACGGCCAAGCGGCGAAACGAAGCGCGCCGCTGTCTGCGGGTTGGCCGGATCGAGCGCAAGGATGAGATCGGCGATCCACTTGTACCCCGCGCCATCCGCCCGGTGGAAGCCATGCGGGTTGGCGGCGAAGGCCATGTAGAGCGAGCGCACGCGATTGGGGTTCCTGAGAGTGAAATCGGGGTGCTTCGCCAGTGCCCTGGCTTGCGCGAATACATCGGGATGGAGCGATAATGCCTGGGCGGTGAACCATTTGTCGACCACCAGCGCATTGCCGCGATAGCGCTCGTAGAAATCGGCGAGCTTCGCCTCGCGTTCCGGGGCCTCGAGGCCGGCGAGTACCATCAGTGCGGCCTGCCGATCGGTCATGTTGTCGGCCGCATCATATTGCGCAGCGGCCATTTGCACGGCCAGATCGGGATTGGCGGCAGCGAGATAGACCAGCGCCTGCGCCTTCAATTTGCGCGCGCCGCGCGCCTCGGACGAATGGCTGAACGGCACCATGCTCGCCCGCTCATGCATCGCCGCCAACTCACTCTCCAGCTTGCGTCCCAGCCAGGTTTTCAACGCCTCGCGCTCGGCATGGATTGCGCCTGGGTCGGACCGTTCGATGCGCTCGGCGATCAAAGTGTGGTTGGGCAGGATCATCAACTCGCCGCGCATCGGGTCGTCGAGCGCCGGATCGGCGATGATCGCGGCCAGCGCCTCGCCGAGAGCTTCGCGTCCCGCCGCACGGTCTTCCGCATCGAGCCCATCCTGCGAAGCCGCCACGAGGTGCCTCGCGGCCAGCTCCTGCATTGCTTCGTAGCGGGCGAAGGGGTCGTCGTCATGCGCGGCGAGAAAGACCAGCTCCTCCCTGCCGACTTCGCGTTCGATCGAAACCGGAGCGGTGAAGCCGCGATTGATCGAGAGATAGGGTCTGGACGGAAATCCGGAAAAGCTCGATTCCTCCTGAGCGTCAGTCAAGGTGACCAGCCGTTCGCCATGATGTTCCCCGGATTCCGGATCGTAAAGCGCAATACGGAGCGGGATCACCATGGGTTGCTTGCCGTTCTGGCCCGGCGTGTCCGGTATCTCCTGCTTGAAGCGCAGGATCGCCGCATCGCCTGCATGATCGAGCGTCACCGACAGTTTCGGTGTGCCCGCCTGCGAATACCATCGGCGGAACTGCGCGAGGTCCAGCCCCGCCCCCTCCTCGATCGCGCGAATGAAATCCTCGCAAGTCGCCGCCTCGCCGTCGTGACGCTCGAAATAAAGGTCGCAGGCCTTCCGGAACCGTTCCGCGCCCGCCATCGTGCGCATCATGCGGATCACTTCGGCGCCCTTGTTGTAGACCGTCGCGGTATAGAAGTTCGAGATTTCGCGATAGGTGTCGGGCCGGATCGGGTGGGCCAGCGGGCCGCTGTCTTCCGGAAACTGCGCCGAGCGCAGCACACGCACATCCTCTATCCGCTTGACCGCCTCGCCGCCCATATTCTGGCTGAAGAGCTGGTCGCGCAGGACGGTGAAGCCTTCCTTCAGCGAAAGCTGGAACCAGTCGCGGCAGGTCACCCGATTGCCCGACCAGTTATGGAAATATTCATGCGCGATCACGCCTTCGACGCCGTCATAATCGGCATCGGTCGCGGTTTCATGATCGGCCAGAACATATTTCGTGTTGAAGATGTTGAGCCCCTTGTTCTCCATCGCCCCCATGTTGAAATCGCCGACCGCGACGATGTTGAAGCAGTCGAGATCGTATTCGCGGCCGAAGGTTTCCTCGTCCCATTTCATGCTCTTCTTGAGGCTGGCCATCGCATGATCTGTGAGGGGCAAGTCCGCCTCGCGCACCCAAATGGCAAGATCGACCTTGCGTCCGCTCATCGTTGTAAAACTGTCGCTATTTGCCACCAGGTCGCCGGCGACGAGCGCGAAGAGATAAGACGGTTTGGGCCAGGGGTCGTGCCATTCGACCCAATGGGTACCATCGGCATTCTCACCGCTTGCGACCGGGTTGCCGTTGGAAAGCAATATGGGAAAGGCGTCTTTTGCCCCGGCCATCCGCACGCGGTAGACGGAAAGCACATCGGGGCGGTCGGGGAAGAAGGTAATGCGGCGGAAACCTTGCGCCTCGCATTGGGTGCACAGCATCCCGTTCGAAGCATAGAGCCCCATCAGCTGGGTGTTGGCCGATGGATCGATTTCGGTGACGATCTCGACCAGGTGGCTGTCGCCGACCAGCGGGACCATCAGATCGTCGCCATCCATCGACCAGCTGTTGATCGCTTCGCCATCGACCACGACTTCGAGGGGCGCCAGCCCGTCGCCACTGAGCCGGATCGCGCCAGCCCGGTCACCCCTGGCATTGCGCTGCACGGTGAGCGCGGCGCGGATGCGAGTCCGTTCGATACCGAGATCGAGTTGCAACGAGACTTCCGGCACCAGCCAGGGGAAGGGCCGGTAATCCTCCCGCCGAACCAGCTGCGGCTCTTTCGGCTCCGGCGGAGCGTCCACCATCTGGATGTTTTCTTCTGCGGCGGGCTGAGTGCGGGCAATATCCATGGGGGGTCCTTTAGGCGCTTCTCCATATGGGTCCAGACGCTACAACGCTCGCATGGCGCATCTGTTCATTTTCGGCCTGGGCTATTCTGCGAAGCGTATCGCCAGCATGGCAAGAGAGCGCGGTTTGAGCGTAAGCGCGACCGGCAGCTCGGGCGATGTGGACTTCGCCGACCGGGATGCCGTGCAGGCCGGGCTGGCGAAGGCGACACATGTCCTCTCCTCGGTGCCGCCTGAGGAAGGCGGGGACCCGGTGCTCGAAGCCTATGGCGATGCACTGGGCGGCGAGTGGCTCGGCTATCTTTCTTCCACCGGGGTCTATGGCGATGCCCGCGGCGCGTGGGTCGATGAAAGTGCGGTGGTGGTTGGGAAGGGCGGCGGCACCGGCCGCCGCACGGCGCGCAGCGCCTGCGATGCACAATGGCTGGCGCGCGGCGCGCGAGTCTTCCGATTGCCGGGAATCTATGGGCCGGGGCGCAGCGCTATCGAACGAGTGCGCGAGGACAAGGCGCATCTGATCGACCTGCCGAAGCAAGTCTTCAGCCGCGTACATGTAGAGGACATCGCCTCGGCGGTGATCGCGGCATTGGACGCACCGCCTGGCGCCTACAATATCGCAGACGATCTCCCTGCGTCGCAAAATGAGGTCATCGAAGAGGCCTGCCGCCTGATCGGTGTCCGTCCGCCGCCGCTGCAATCGCTTGATGAGGCCGGGCTGTCCCCGGCTGCGCGCGCCTTCTATGCGGAAAACCGCCGCGTCGCGAATGGCAAGGCGAAGCGGATGCTCCGCTGGCAGCCGCAATATCCGACCTATCGCGAGGGATTGAGGGGATTGCTCTCGGGCATCGGCGGCGGAACCT
>DASWIR010000002.1:0-3927 GCA_036397575.1 Alteraurantiacibacter sp.
GACGGTGCGATTTCGTACATCAATTTCGAATATACGAGCGACGTCGATCCGGTGACCGGGAACCTCGTTAATACCAGCATCCCTGCCGGTGCCGTCACGCCTTACACCCCCGAATGGACCTATTCAGCAGGCATCCAGTACGATTACGAGATGGAAAGTGGCGCCAGCCTCAGCTTCCGTCTCGATGGGGCTTACCAGTCGGAACTCTACACCACGTCGGAAAACACGCCCTTCTCGCTGGTCGATAGCTACTTTATCGCCAATGGACGGGTCTCCTTCACGACGGCCGACGACGATTGGCAAATCTATGGCGAGGTCAAGAACCTGTTCGACAAATACTACTTCCTTACCATCTCGGACGCGTCGAACTCGCTAGGTATCGTCACGGGCATGCCCGGACTGCCGCGGACATGGACGATTGGCGTGAAGAAGAACTTCTGATCCGCCGCCCGCCATTGCGGGCCGGACAGACAAGAGGCGCGGGTCCGCAAGGATCCGCGCCTTTTTCTTTGCGCAACAGGGCGATGCGGAGCGGCATGAACCGGCGACAGTACAGGCCCGCGATTCGAAACGTTGCTTTACTAAGTATCTGGGGTCGGGCGCTCGCCGCCGGCCGCTTCAATCGTTGAGGCGATCGCGCATATCCTTGCCCGGCTTGAAGTAGGGCACTCGCTTGGCCGGCACGTCCACGGGCTCACCCGTGCGCGGATTGCGGCCCTTGCGGGATTTGCGTTCGCGGGTCGAAAAAGCGCCGAAACCGCGCAATTCC
Organism: Alteraurantiacibacter sp.; assembly: GCA_036397575.1. GTDB lineage: Bacteria > Pseudomonadota > Alphaproteobacteria > Sphingomonadales > Sphingomonadaceae > DASWIR01. Next base: position 770 of record DASWIR010000002.1, read on the forward strand.
ACGCGTCCGCCCTCGGCCAGGCGCGCGGCGATCTCTTCAAAGAAGATATCGACCACGCGTTCGACCTCGTCAGCGCGCAGCTCCGGATTATCGGCTGCGAGAACTTGCACCAATTCGGATCTGATCATCGCACCACTCCCCGCCATACTGGGACAAGGACCCGTTCCGCTACCTTCGCCCCGCACCTTGCAGGCCGACCGGCATCGGCAAGGGAAACATGCCAGAGAGGCGGGCGCGTGGCAAACGCGCAGCGAGTTTTTTGTTAAATTGGGACAGTTTGCGCCGCCGGCGGGTTGAGGGCGGCAGCTGGGGGTTTCAACTTGTGGAGGTTGAGCGGCCGCTCATTTCCCTTTCGTCATCCCCGTGAAAACGGGGACCCAGTTGGAGTTGCCGCTTCGCGGAGTCGTTGCTTCGCTGGGTTCCCGCGTTCGCGGGAATGACGAAGGAAGGAAATGACAGACCTCTACGCCTCGTCGAACAATTCGGCCGGGTCGATCCCCAGCCGGCCCATCCGTTCGCGGATTTCGGGCCATTCATCGTCGATGAATTTGCGCCTTTCGGCTTCGCGCAGCTTTTCCGCGGCGCCTTGCGCCACGAACATGCCGACGCCGCGCTGCACTTCCACCAGCCCGTCCGCCTGGAATTGCTGGTAGGCCTTGGCCACGGTCAGCGGGTTGGCGCCCTGTTCGACGGCAAATGCGCGCACCGAAGGCAGCATCGAGCCTTCCTTGTAGCGGCCATCGATGATCGCCGCGGCGATCATGTCGCGCAGTTTGAGATATACGGGGCGGGTCTGCGTGCTCATGCGAGGTGCTTGAGTGCCATAATACAGCACGTCAGGTCAAGCCCGCCTGCCCACATGCGGAACAGTTACGAGTGAAACAATAGCTTCACATGCGCAAAATGCGCGTTAGGGTGGCGGCTTTCCGGCCTCGCCTTGCGGGGCCGCGCCCTTATCGTGCGGGAGGAAACCACGTGACCCTTCAAGAAGTGATCGTAACCGTAGCAGCAGCATTCCTGGTGTTGCTGCTGATCGGAGGCGCCACCATCGTCACTTCTGCGAAGAAGGAATTCGCCGGCCACCCAAAGGGTCTGTACGTGCTGTTCTTCGCCGAAATGTGGGAGCGCTTCTCATATTACGGCATGCGGGCGCTGCTGATTTTCTACCTCACACAGCACTGGCTCTACAACGACGAAAAGGCCTCGGTGATCTACGGCGCCTACACCGCGCTCGTTTACATCGCCCCCGTACTCGGCGGCTACCTTGCCGACCGCTATCTGGGGCAGCGCAAGGCGGTGCTGTTCGGCGCCGTGCTGCTGACCTGCGGGCACTTCCTGATGGCCTTCGAAGGCCAGGGCGCGCTGGGCCAGGCCAACCCGATGATCAACGTGTTCTGGGCAGCGCTCGCTTTCATCATCGTCGGATCGGGCTTCCTCAAGGCCAACATCTCGGTGATCGTCGGCCAGCTCTACCCGCGCACCGATGTGCGCCGCGACGGCGCCTACACGATCTTCTACATGGGCATCAATGTGGGCGCGGCAGTCGGCACGATCATCGCCGGCTATCTGGGCCAGACTTTCGGCTGGGCCTACGGTTTCGGCGCTGCGGGCGTCGGCATGCTGCTCGGCCTCGTTGTATTCGTCATCTTCAAGCCGCTGCTCCAAGGCAAGGGCGAATCCGCGGTGCCGGAAAAGCTTGCCGCCCCTTACATGGGCATCAAATTCGAGTGGTTCCTCTACCTCGTCGGCCTCGCCGCCGTGGCGGTAACCTGGTGGCTGGTGCAGAATCAGGCGATCGTCGGCGGCATTCTGGGCGTGTTCGGCGCATTGCTGGTGATCTACGTCATCTGGACGGCGGTGACCAAGCTCGAGCCCCACGACCGCGACAGGATCTTCGCCGCCATGTTCCTGATCATAGGATCGATCCTGTTCTGGGCCCTGTTCGAACAGGCAGGTTCATCGCTCAACCTGTTCACCGACCGGTATGTCGACCGCGCCGGAGTGGAAGCCTCGATCTTCCAATCGATCAACCCGATCTACATCGTTCTGCTCGCCCCGTTCTTCGCTGCCCTGTGGACATGGCTCGGGCGCCGGGGGCTGGAGCCATCGGCTCCCGCGAAATTCGGCCTCGCCATGGTCCAGCTCGGCGCGGGCTTCCTTGTGCTGGTATTCGGCGCGCAGGCGGTGGGCATGGAGAACATGACTCCCGTGATCTTCGTCTTCCTGATCTACCTGCTACATACCACCGGCGAGCTGTGCCTTTCGCCCGTGGGGCTCAGTGCGATGAACCGTCTCGCGCCCGCGCACCTGGCATCGCTGATCATGGGCACCTGGTTCTTCGCCTCGGCCACCGGCAATTTCGTCGCCGGGCTGATCGCCGCGGCAACCGGCGCAGAAGGTCTCGAGGGTGAGGCTGCCGGCAAGGAAGTCGTTCTTGGTGTCTATACGACGGTCGGCTGGGTTGCGGTCGCCGTGGGCGTCGGGGTCGTCCTGATCAGCCCGCTGATCAAGAAACTGATGCATCTCGACACGCTCAAGGACGACAATGTCGGCAGCGACCTGCTCGGCCAGGCCGAAGCGGGCGAACCGCAGGCTGGCGGGATGCATCCCGAGGTGCGGCCGCAGGGCTGATCGCAAAAACGAAAGCTCCGCGCGACATGGGCGCTGCTATTGGTTATAGTTGCGTCGTTCACCCAGACGCTTGAAAGGCACCAATGGACGCTGCGCTAATTCCTTTGCTGGCCGCCAGCATTGCCTTTGTCGGCAGCCATTTCGCGATGTCGCATCCGTTGCGGGCGCCGATGGTCAGGGCGCTGGGCGAAAAAGGCTTTCTCGGTGTCTATTCGCTGGTCAGCCTCGCGACATTCGCCTGGATGATCTGGGAGTTCCGCAACAGCCCCTCCCGCATGGAACCTGTCTGGAGCGGCTATGACGAGGTAAGCTGGACGATCGCCAGCCTGCTCACGATCGTTGCGCTGGTGCTGCTGCTCGGCTCGTTCCGCGGCAATCCGGCGCTGCCCCATCCCGACGAGAAACCGAAATTCGAGCGCGAACCGCGTGGCGTATTCCGCGTCACCCGCCACCCGATGATGTGGGCTTTTGGCCTGTGGGGCATCGCCCATATCCTCATCATGCCGACGGGCCGCACATTGATCTTT
>DASWIR010000003.1:0-3908 GCA_036397575.1 Alteraurantiacibacter sp.
CGCCCTAGTCGTCGATTGCAACGCCGCCCTTCCACAGCGCCAGGGCCCGGCCCTGGACCGGCTGCCCGTCGAAGGGCGTATTGCCGGCGGCGGCGGCCATCCGCGCCGAGGATACAACCCACGGCTTGTCGGGATCGATCAATGCAAGGTCGGCTTCATAGCCCGCTTCGAGCGCACCTGCCTCCACCCCAAGCAACTTCGCCGGGTTCGCGGTGACCAGCGCGAAGGCCCGCTCAAGGGTGATCACTTCGTCGCGCACCAGCCCCAGCACCATCGGCAGCAGCGTCTCCGCCCCCGCCATGCCCGGCGCGGCGTCGGCGAAGGGCAGGCGCTTGTCCTCCGGCCCGCGCGGATCGTGGCCCGACGCGACCACGTCGATCGTGCCGTCGCCGATCGCTTCGACCACCGCCTGCCGGTCGTCTTCCGAACGCAAGGGCGGGGAAAGCCGGGCAAAGGTACGGAATTCAGCTGCCGCCAGGTCGGAGAGCATGAAATGCGCGGGCGTCACGCCCGCCGTCACCGCCACTCCGCGCTTCTTCGCGTGGCGCACGAGATCGAGCGCGATCCGCGTGGTCACTTGGCGGAAATGGAGCCGCGCACCGCTCATTTCAGTCAGCGCGATGTCGCGCGCGACGGCCAGCGCCTCGGCCTCGGCCGGCGCGCTGGCAAGACCGAGACGCGTCGCCATCTCGCCCGCCGTCGCCACGGCATTGCCGGCGAGCCCGCCATCCTCGGCATGGGATATCACCGGCATGCCCAGCATGGCGGCATATTCGAGCAAACGAAGCATCACGCCCGAATCGGCGATCCAGCCGCGTCCTGTGGCGAACCCCCGCGCTCCGGCATCGCGCATCTGCGCGAATTCGGCGAGCTCGGACCCTTCCACGCCCAGCGTGGCGGCCGCCAGCGGATGAACCCACAAATCCGGCTTGCCGCTCTGCGCTTCGAAACGGACGCGCGCGGGCGTGTCCACAACGGGCGACTGGTCGGGCATCAGCGCCGCACGGGTGATTGCGCCGAAATGGAAAGCCGGCTTGTCGATCGCGAACACGCCGCAATCGACCAGACCCGGCGCAATGAGCGCGCCGCCGGCATCGACGGTCTCATCGCCTTCCTCGGCGCGTACATCCGCGCCGGCCGCGACGATCCGCCCCTCGGCGCAGCGCAGCGCGCCATCGCAGACGCCGCCCGGCAGCACGAGCCGGCCATTGACGATGGTCAGCGGGCGGAGCTGCTTCATGCCCAGCCCTCCAGCTTGCGCGCCCGGCGGGTGAGGACATCGAGGCAGGCCATGCGGATCGCCACTCCCATCTCCACTTGCCGCGTGATCAGCGAGGTTCCGGCCAGGTCGGCAATGGCGCTGTCGATCTCGACCCCCCGGTTCATCGGTCCGGGATGCATCACCAGCGTGTCTTTACCGGCGCGCTCCAGCCGCTCCGTAGTCAGCCCGTAGAGGTAGCGGTATTCCGCCTCGCTCGGCACGAAGGCGCCGTTCATCCGCTCGTTCTGCAGGCGCAGCATCATTACGACTTCCGCACCGTCCAGCGCGGCATCGAAATCGAGGAACGGCTCCGCGCCCAGTGCCTCGATCGCATCGGGCATCAGCGCGGGCGGCGCGCAGACGCGCACTTCGGCCCCCAATGCGCGCAGGCACAATATGTTGGAGCGCGCGACCCTGCTGTGGAGGATATCGCCGCAGATCGTGACCCTGAGGCCGTTGAACTCCTCGCGTCCCCGCTCGCGCAGCGCATGGCGCAAGGTCAGCGCATCCAGCAGCGCCTGTGTCGGGTGCTCATGCATGCCGTCGCCGGCATTGAGGACCGGGCAATCGACCTTGCCCGCGATCAGCGCCACCGCCCCGCTCGACCGGTGGCGGATGACGATCGCGTCGGCGCGCATCGAATTGATCGTCACCGCGGTGTCGATCAGCGTCTCGCCCTTCTGCACGCTCGACTGGGCGGCATGCATGTTGACGACATCGGCACCGAGCCGCTTGCCGGCAATCTCGAAGCTCAGCAGCGTCCGCGTAGAATTCTCGAAGAAGGCGTTGATGATCGTAAGCCCAGCCAGCGCGTCGGCATGCTTGCTCGACCGGCGGTTCAGTTCGACCCACTGCTCAGCCTCGTCGAGCAAATAGAGAATCTCATGCGTTTCGAGATGACCGATGCCGAGCAGGTCACGATGCGGGAATGCCTGCCCGCCGGCCGGATAGCGGCCCGCATGAGAGGAAGAGCTTGGCGATGTCATTAAAGCCAAGCCCTTAATCGAGTGCGATAGGCGGCTCAAGCGCTTTCAACTGGAACCTTGACCATTCCTTACCTATCCTTCGCGGCAACGGATTTCCGCTAAGGATGGGGCATATCGCATGAGTTTCGCAGGCAAGGTCTGGCGCCTTCTGGTTGGCATCAAGGACGCACTCGCGTTGCTCTTCCTGCTGCTGTTCTTCGTGGTCCTGTTCGCCGCGCTCGGTTCGCGGCCCAGCCCCGCGGTGGTGCGCGACGGGGCCTTGCTGTTCGAACTCGACGGCATGGTGGTGGAAGAGAAGTCCAATGCCGACCCGTTCGAAGTCGTCCTGTCGGGGACCTTGCCGGATGGCGAATATGCAGTGCGCGACATCGTCCGCGCGATCGATGCGGCGGCGGGCGATAAGCGAATCAAGGCGATCGCCTTCGACCTTTCCTCCTTCCTCGGCGGCGGGCAGGTGCATATGCAGGAGATCGCCGGCGCGCTCGACCGGTTCCGCCGCTCCGGCAAGAAAGTGCTGACCTATGCGCTGGCATATGGCGACGACGCGCTGACCATCGCCGCCCATTCGGACGAGGCATGGGTAGACCCACTGGGCGGCGCCTTGATCCTCGGGCCGGGCGGGGAGCGGCTCTATTATGCAGGCCTGCTCGAGCGTTTCGACGTCAATGCCCGCGTCTATCGCGTGGGCAGCTTCAAGAGCGCGGTCGAACCCTACATGCTTTCGGGCATGTCGGATGAGGCGCGCGAAAATGCCGAGGCGCTCTATCAGGCGATGTTCGAGGAATATCTCGCAAATATTAGCAAAGGCCGGCCTGGCGCGAAGCTCGACCTGGTGACGCAGGACGTTCCCGGCTGGATCGCGGCCAGCAATGGCGATCTTGCCAGGGCCAGCGTCGCCGCGGGACTGGTCGACAAGATCGGCGACCGCACCCTGTTCGGCGAGCGGATGGCGGAGATTGGCGGCAAGGATGCGTGGGACGATAGACCCGGCGCCTATGCCGCGACGGAACTCAAGCCCTATCTTGCCGATATCGGCGAGGACGATGCGGGCAAGGCGATCGGCGTAATCACCATCGCCGGCGAAATCGTGGAGGGCGAAGCCGGACCCGGTACGGCAGGCAGCGACCGCATTGCGGCGCTGCTCGACGATGCGCTGAACCGCGACCTTGCAGGATTGGTGGTGCGGGTCGATTCGCCGGGCGGCACGGTGACCGGGGCGGAGGAAATCCGCCGCGCGATCCTGCGCCACAAGGCGAAGGGCATTCCGATCGCCGTATCCATGGCCAATGTCGCGGCGAGCGGCGGATATTGGGTTTCTACCCCGGCCGACCGTATTTTCGCGGAACCGGAGACGATCACCGGTTCGATCGGCATCTACACCGTAATCCCGACTTTCGAAGGCACGCTGGCGAGCTTCGGCGTGACCACCGATGGCGTACGCACAACCCCGCTTTCGGGCCAGCCCGACCTCGCCGCCGGCTTCACGCCCGAAACCGAGGCAGTGCTGCAGGCGACGGTGGAGGACGGCTACCGCCGCTTCCTCTCGCTCGTTTCCGAATCGCGGAAGAAGACCCCGGCGCAGATCGACGAGATCGCCCAGGGCCGCGTGTGGGACGGCGGCGCCGCACGGCAGATCGGACTGGTCGACCAGTTCGGCGGGC
>DASWIR010000004.1:0-7641 GCA_036397575.1 Alteraurantiacibacter sp.
CACGGTGCCGTCGCTTACCGTGCCGCTGATGGGTTTCGGGGCGACGGCATCGGGTGTTTCGAACGTATTGATCGAGTCGATTTCCGGCGCGGTCAATACCTCGCCTGTAGCCCCACGCATCGAAACTCCGGGGATCTCGACCGAGATGTCCCTGGCTTCGTGCGGGTCGAGATTGACGAGCGAAAGCCACAGCTTGCTTTGGGCGTCACGCATGGCAACTGCGTCCACGCCGGGCAGGACGATCTCGCCATGGCGGTATTCGCCAGCGCCGAATTCCACAGGGATGAAGGTCGCGTCCTGCATCGGCAAATAGAGCTTGTGCACCCAATAGGTCGGGGTGAGCACCATCTTAGGCCCGTCGGTCAGAATCATGGCCTGGAGCACATTCACCATCTGCGCGATATTGGCCATTCGCACTCGATCGGCATGGCGGGCGAAGATGTTGAAGTTGAGCGCGGCGAGGATCGCGTCGCGCATCGAGTTCTGCTGCTGAAGGAAGCCTTCCGGAGAGCCTGGCGTCTTGGCCAGCCACACGCCCCATTCATCGACCACCAATGGAACTGACTTTTCAGGATCGTATTTGTCCATGATCGCCGAATGTGTGGCGATGATATCGTCCATTTTGAGCGTGGTCGCGAGGATCAGGGCGTAGTCGTTCTCACCGAAATCGGTGCTTGGGAGCGAGGGCGGCCATTCGGGCACGGAATAATAGTGCAACGACAGGCCTTCCATCGACCAGCTCCAGTCACGCTCGGACCAGGCCTTCATCACGCCTTCGGTGTAACTGGTATCGTCATCGGTGGGCCCCACCGCGATACGCTGCATCGCCTCTTCGCCCTGCTGGGCAGGATTGTAGTTGCGCGTGAAGCGGGCATAGCGTTTCATCAGGTCGGCATAGTGCTCGGGCCGCATGTTCCCGCCGCAGCCCCAGGTCTCGTTACCGATGCCGAGATACTTCACCTTGTAAGGGTCGGCATGGCCATTGGCTGCCCGGTCCTTCCCGGCGGCGCTGCGCTGGTCGGCTGTCATATATGCGAGCCATTCCTGCGCTTCCTCGATCGTGCCCGAGCCGACGTTGATTGAGAGATAGGCTTCGGTCCCTACCTGGCCGACGAAATCCATGAACTCGTCGGTGCCGAAGGTGTTGGGCTCGATCGAGCCGCCCCAATTGGCATTGACCGTGGCGCGCCGTTCCGACGGCGAGCCAATACCGTTCCGCCAGTGATATTCGTCGGCGAAGCAGCCGCCCGGCCAGCGGACGTTGGGGACGCGGATCGCCTTCAGTGCGGCAACCACGTCGCTCCGAATGCCGCGGACATTGGGGATTTCGGAGTCCGGCCCGACCCAGACGCCGCCATAGATGCCGGTACCCAGATGCTCGGCGAACTGGCCGAAGATATTGCGGTCGATCTTGGTGCCGGGCTCGCTGGTTTCGATTTTGATAGCCACGTCCTGAGCCAGCGCACCGGCCGGCGGCAAAAACAAGGCAAGTATCGCACCGGCGCCGAATATCCTCTTCATCACGTCTCTCTTTCCCATTTCAACCTGGCCGCGCGGCAATGATTTTTCTGGACTCTATCTCGGCGCCTCGGGGGGCAGGGCATTGGTCGGCTTCGAACCCCACAAGGCGTACCAGAGGACGTAGACCTCGCAGGCGACGGTGAGCCAGAAGCTGTTTTGCAGACCGTAAAGATCGGCAAGCCAACCCTGCACAACCACAAGGGCTCCTCCCGCGATGGCCATGATCAGCAATCCGGAACCCTCCTCGGTCAGCGGACCGAGACCCTTGATCCCCATCGCGAAGATCGCCGGGAACATGATCGAATGGCACAAGCCGACAAGGATCAGGCACCACATCGCGACCGGGCCGTGCAGCGTCGCGGCGCCGATCATCACCAGGAAGGCCGCGGCGGCATAAACAGCGAGGACCTTGTTTGCTGGGAAAGCACGCATGATGAAGGCGCCTGCAAAGCGGCCAACCATCATCCCGCCCCACATCAGCACAAGGTAATTGGCCGCTTCGGCCGGGGTAATCCCAGCGATGTCGGGCAGGATTGCGAAATTGATGAATAAGTTGGCGACGCCGATCTCGGCGATGAGATAGATAAAGATCGCGGGGATGCCGAAGACGAGGTTACGGTGCTTCCACAGCGAAAGCTTCTTGCGCTCCTCGGCATTGGCGCGGCGCGTATCCTCGCCCAATGTCGGCAGGTTGGCGCGGGCGATGATCACGGCGATGATCACCAGCACCACCGCTACCATCACATAGGGCAGTTGCGTCGCTTGAGCGTCGGCCAGCCGTTCCGCCTGGCTAAGCTGCGTGCCTTCCAGCGAAGTTCCCCCGATCGTGCGGCTGAGGATTAGATATCCGCCGAAATAAGGCGCGAAGAAGGTCCCCATCGAATTGAACGCCTGGACCAGCGTCAGGCGGCTTTCGGAGCTTTCCGGCGGGCCGATTACCGCGACATAGGGGTTGGCCGCGACCTGTAGCAGCGCGATGCCGCAGGCGATCGTGAACAGCGCGATCAGCGTCACTTCGTAAGATGGGATGCGTGCCGCCGGGACCATGCCCAGGGCGCCCACGGCCATGATGATCAGGCCGATGACGATCGCCTTCTTGTAGCCGACGCGTTCGATCAGGAAGGCCGAGGGCACCGAAGCAACGCCATAGGCGATGAACCACACCGATTCGATCAACGTCGTTTGGGTGTAGTTGAGTTCGAACACGCTCCTGAGGTGCGGGAGGAGCGTGTTGTTGATGACGGTGATGAAGCCCCACATGAAGAAGAGGCTGGCGAGGAGCGCCAGCGCCTTTCTATAGGGCGCGCTACCGGTCGGTGTCGTTGCGGCCGCCGTCCCCTGGCTTGATGACTCCACCCTGCATTCTCCCGGTTGCCTCTCTATTTGTATGAGTATATCTGGCGGGATATGCCGTCAACACCGGACAACAAACTTCGCTCAGCTGCCTGGTTCGACAACCCGGCCAATATCGACATGACGGCACTTTACCTCGAGCGGTATCTCAATTTCGGTATCAGCCTCGAGGAACTGCGCTCGGGCCGCCCGGTGATCGGAATCGCGCAGACCGGCAGCGATCTGTCGCCGTGCAATCGCCACCACCTGGTACTGGCCGAGCGCCTGCGCGAAGGGATTCGCGAGGCCGGAGGCGTGGCGATCGAATTTCCCGTCCATCCGATCCAGGAGACCGGCAAGCGGCCGACTGCGGGGCTCGACCGGAATCTCGCATTTCTTGCGTTGGTCGAGGTGCTTTACGGCTATCCGATCGACGGCGTGGTGCTGACGATCGGCTGCGACAAGACCACGCCCGCCTGCCTGATGGCGGCTGCGGCAGTGAACATTCCGGCGATCGCGCTGTCGGTTGGACCCATGCTTAACGGCTGGCACAAGGGAGAGCGTACTGGCTCGGGCACGATCGTTTGGAAAGCGCGGGAAATGCTCAGTCGGGGCGAGATAGACGAGGCCGGTTTCATCCGTCTCGTCGCTTCGTCCGCACCCTCGACGGGCTATTGCAACACGATGGGGACGGCGACGACGATGAACAGCCTGGCCGAAGCGCTTGGCATGTCGCTGCCCGGCTCGGCCGCGATCCCCGCTCCCTATCGCGACCGGCAGGAATGCGCCTACCACACGGGTAAGCGGATCGTGGAGATGGTGCGCGAGGACCTGAAGCCGTCGGACATCATGACACGCGAGGCTTTCCTCAACGCCATCATGGTCAATTCGGCAATCGGCGGATCGACCAATGCACCGGTTCACCTAGCCGCCATCGCCCGGCACATGGGCGTCGAGCTCTCGCTTCGCGACTGGCAGGAGCACGGCCAGAAGGTCCCGCTGCTGGTGAACCTCCAGCCGGCGGGCGAATATCTCGGCGAGGACTATTATCGGGCTGGCGGCGTCCCGGCCGTGGTCAACCAGCTGATGGGCGCCGGGCTGATTTGCGAGGATGCGCTGACTGTGACGGGAAAAGAGATCGGGGTTAATTGCGCGGGGGCCGAAATCGAGGATGAGCGTGTCATCCGCCCGTTCGACCGGCCATTGCGGGAGAACGCCGGATTCATCGTATTGTCGGGCAACCTGTTCGACAGCGCGGTGATGAAAACCAGCGTGATGTCGGATGCTTTCCGCGAGCAGTATTTCTCAGACCCCGATGATCCCGAGGCCTTCGAAGGAGCGGTCGTCGTGTTCGACGGGCCGGAGGATTACCATGCGCGGATCGATGATCCTTCGCTCGCGATAGATAAGCGCACGATATTGGTGATGCGCGGGGCTGGCCCCGTCGGTTATCCCGGCGCGGCAGAGGTCGTGAACATGCGAGCGCCGGCCTACCTGTTGCGAGAAGGAGTGGATCAACTGTTCTGTATCGGCGACGGGCGGCAATCGGGCACCTCGGGGAGCCCCTCGATCCTCAACGTCTCACCCGAGGCGGCGATTGGCGGCGGACTCGCATTGATCGAGACCGGCGACAGACTCCGTATCGACCTTCGCAAAGGACGCGTGGATGTGCTGCTGTCCGAGGACGAGTTTGAGCGCCGCCGGAGCGAGTTCGATGGGAAGGGCGGCTTCGCCTTTCCCGAAGCGCAAACGCCCTGGCAGGCGATCCAGCGCACGCTGACAGGACAGCTCGGCACCGGCGCAATCCTCGAGGGCAGCGAGGCGTTCCAGCGCATCGCCCAGACGCGCGGGTTGCCGCGCGACAATCACTGAGCGTCCCGATGACCAGAGGAACCGAAATCGTTTCGCTCATCCAGTTCGAACGGCACGGCGTGCGGGGCGTGGCCTGCTTGGACGGATCAGGGCAGGCCCGCGTCGTGTCCGGTGTCTCGACCACCTTGCAGCTGGCGGGACAGGCCGCGGCAAGCGGGGTGCGGCTGGCAAGCCTTGCTGCGGGCCGGTCGGGCGAGACGGTCGGCCTTGCGAATGTGAGGCTACTCCTGCCAATCGACCATCCCGATCCGGCCCATCTTACCGTTAGCGGTACCGGCCTCACTCATCTCGGCTCGGCCGAGGGGCGGGACAAGATGCACAAGGCCGCGGCTGCGGGGCATGCGACCGATTCGATGCGGATGTTTCTGATGGGTGAGGCAGGAGGGAAGCCGCCCGAAGGCCAGGCGGGGGTGCAGCCCGAATGGTTCTTCAAGGGCGACGGCTCGATCCTCGTCCCGACCGAAGGACCGATCCCCATGCCAGCTTTCGCCGAGGATGGCGGGGAGGAGCCCGAGATTGCCGGCATTTACCTGACCGGCACGGACGGAACGCCGCTGCGGATCGGCTTTGCACTGGGTAACGAATTTTCCGACCATATCACCGAGCGCGAGAATTACCTGTGGCTCGCCCATTCCAAGCTGCGCGCCGCTTCGCTCGGTCCCGAGCTGCTGCTCGGCGAATTGCCGCAGGACGTGCAGGGCGTCAGCCGCATCTTGCGCGGCGGCGAGGTGCTGTGGGAGAAGCCTTTCCGCACCGGCGAGGCAAACATGACCCACAGCCTCGCCAATCTCGAACACCACCATTTCAAGTATCGCAGCTTCCGCCGGCCAGGCGACGTCCACGTCCATTTCTTCGGCACCGCGACCGCATCCTTCGCCGACGGTATCGCGACACGCCCGGGCGACGTGTTCGAAATCTCCGCCGACCCTTTCCGATTGCCGCTGCGCAATGCGCTGGTGGTCGCTGAGAGTGAAAGCCTCGTCCGAACGAGGCCGCTGTGAGCGGTATGGCTATCGGAATTGCCGGTTATGGCAAGATCGCGCGCGATCAGCACGTACCGGCGATTGCGGCGAGCGAGACGTTCGAACTGACGGCCATCGCCGACCCATGGACCCGGCACGAGACTCTCCCTTCCTATCCCGACGTCGCGGCGATGCTGCAAGCCCATCCAGAAGTCGCCGCGGTTGCGCTCTGCATGCCCCCGCGCTTCCGGGCCGTCGCGGCGCGCGAGGCGATAGCAGCTGGCCGGCATGTAATACTCGAGAAGCCGCCCTGTGCGACAATGGCGGAGGCCGAAGCACTGGCGGATCAGGCGGAAAAGGCTGGCGTCACCTTGTTCACTGCCTGGCACTCCCAGGAAGCCGCGGGAGTGGCCACCGCGCGTGAATGGCTTGAAGGGGTTTCCGTGCGTTCGGTGCGGGTCGTCTGGAAAGAAGACGTGCGCGTCTGGCATCCAGGGCAGGACTGGATTTGGCAGGGGGGCGGCTTTGGAGTATTCGATCCCGGCATAAACGCATTGTCTATCCTCACTGCGATCCTGCCCGAAACGCTGCGCCTGATCGATGCCGAGCTCAGTATCCCGACGAACTGCGCCACGCCGATAGCCGCGCGGCTTGAGCTTGCAGGCGAGAAAGGCATTCCGATCACCGCAGAATTCGACTTCCGCCAGACAGGTCCGCAAAGCTGGGACATCGAAATTGAGGCCGACCGCGGGCGGCTAGTCCTCTCGAACGGCGGCAATCGGCTTTTGATCGACGGAGACGAAGTCCGGCTCGATCCCGAAGATGAATACACTGCGCTGTACGCCCGCTTCGCTGACTTGATATGCCGCCAGGAGATGGAGGTCGACCTTGCGCCTATGGCGCTGGCCGAACAAGCGTTTGCGGAGGGGCGAAGGATTGCTGTCGAACCGTTTGAGGAAGCACTATGAAAAAGGGCGCGGATGACAAGGCCGCAGCGCCGAGGGGACTGCGTATTCATCAGGCGCTGGCCCGCACGCTAGGTATTGCGATCCTCTCGGGCGAACACGCGCCGGGCGAAGGCTTCGGCGGGGAAATCGAGCAATCGGAAGCGTTCGGCGTCTCCCGTACCGCCTATCGCGAGGCGATGCGCATACTTACGGCCAAAGGCCTGCTCGAAAGTCGCCCCAAGGCGGGGACCCACATCACTCCGAGGCGGCGCTGGAACCTGCTCGATCCGGAACTGCTCGAATGGATGTTCGCCGGCAAACCGGACGAGGGCTTCATCATCGACTTGTTCGAGCTTCGCGGCGTGATCGAACCTGCCGCCGCCGAGCTCGCCGCGACGCGCCACGATGTGGACGATCTGGCGCGGATGGATGAAGGTCTTGCGGGTATGCGCAGGCACGACCTCTCAACGGCCGAAGGGCAGGCCGCCGACCAGGATTTCCACACCGCATTGCTCGACGCGACGCGCAATGAAGCGCTGGTTTCGCTCGCCACCTCGGTCGCCGCCGCCGTCCGCTGGACCACGCGTTTCAAACACCAGCACCGCAAGCACCCGCGCGATCCGCTGCCCGAACACGAAGCAGTGCGCGATGCCATCGCCTCCCGCCGGCCGGAAGCGGCCCGCAAGGCGATGGAAGAACTGCTTCGCCTGGCCCTGGCGGACATGCCGAATGTAAAGATGGAGGATTACGGAAGATGAGACAGCTCGCTCTATTTACGCTCGCTTTTGCGGCAGGCGCATCGCCCGCCTTGGCGGCCGAAGCCGAGCGCGAGACGTTCGGGTCACTACCGGATGGTGGCGAGGTTCCAGCAATCGTGCTCACAAACGAAGCGGGGATGAAAGTTCGCGTCCTCGCTTACGGCGCGCTGATCCAGGAACTGTCAGTTCCCGGCAGTGACGGAGCGGTGGACGTTGTGCTCGGCTATGACGGGATCGAGGGCTACCTCG
>DASWIR010000005.1:0-5737 GCA_036397575.1 Alteraurantiacibacter sp.
GCGAAGGACGTTTTGCCCCGTCCACGCCCGAATATGGCGACATCGTAATCGCCGTTCCGCCCGACCGGGCAGAGGATTACATCAAACGCGTCGTGGCCTTGCCCGGCGACCGGATCGCGCTGGTCAACGGGCAAATCGTCCTCAACGGCCAGCCAGTACCGCAAGCGACGGAACCATCCGTGCGCATCCCGATCGACGCAAACGCTCCCTGCAACGGCTTCACCTATGGCAATGCGCGCGTGCGGCTCGATAATGGCGAGGAAGTCTGCGAGCTGCCGACCTATCGCGAGACTTTGCCCAACGGCGCGACCTATTTGATCGTCGATCACATACGTCAGCCACGCGACAATATGGACGAGATTACCGTGCCAGACGGTCATGTCTTCCTGATGGGCGACAATCGCGACCATTCGGCGGACAGCCGCGCGCCGCTGATCGAGAAAGGTCTCGGCGGGCCGGTGCCGCTGTCGAGCGTCGGCGGGCGAGCGGAATTCATCACTTTCTCGCTCGACGGTACCTTCGGCTGGAACCCGCTGACGTGGTGGGGGGCCTTCCGTTCGGGCCGCGCCTTCACTAGCCTGCGCCCCGCAGTGGCGCAGCAGGGGAGCGAACAATGAGCGAAACGGGTGAGGAGCCGGTCGACGAGATGGGCTCCAGCCCGACGCAGATCGACGATCCGGTCATGCGCCGCGAGGCCAAGAAGGCTTTCGTCTGGACGCTGGTGGTCGGCGGGGTCGCCCTTGCCGTATATCTTTCGCAGTCGCTGCTGGTGATCCTTGGCGGTGTTATCCTGGCCGCGATGATCGACGGCGGCGCGCGACTGCTGGGCCGCTACCTCCATATCGGCCGCACCTGGCGGGTCGCCATCGTCCTGCTGGCGACGCTCGCCTTCTTCACATGGCTGGCAATGTTCGCCGGACAGCAGATTTCGCGCCAGGCCGCCGAGTTTCCGGCTCTTGTCACTGCCCAGATCAACGAGCTGATCGGATGGCTCAGGGGCAACGGTCTCGCAGTCGAAGCGGTCGAATTGCAAAGCGTCTTTCGCAATCTCGCCAGCGGTGTCGGTACGATCACCCGCGCGATCGGCGGTATTCTCGGTGGGTTTACCACAGGTTTCCTGATCCTGATCCTGGGGATCTTTATCGCCATCGAACCCGATATTTACGAGCGCGGCGTCGAATGGATGCTTCCCAAGCACCTGCGCGAGAATTTCCGTATAACCGGCGCGCGCATGGGGCGCACCTTGCGTCACCTGCTGGCGGGCCGGCTCGTCGGGATGCTTATCGAAGGCGTCTTTACCTGGGCGATGCTGGCCTATGGCGGACTGGTCATCGGCGTCGGCACAGTACCGATGGCCGCCCTGCTCGGCCTGCTGACCGGGCTGCTTGCCTTCATCCCGAATATCGGCGCAGTGATTTCCGGCCTGCTGATGGTGCTGGTCGGCTTCTCGGGCGGCACCGATATGGGGATCTACACGATCTTCGTCTATTTCTTCGTCCAGACGATCGACGGATACCTGCTAGTACCGATGATCGCGAAGAAGACCGTCGATCTTGCCCCGGCGCTGGTCCTGGCGGCCCAGCTGATCCTGGGCGTGCTGTTCGGCATCCTCGGCCTCGCGCTGGCCGATCCGTTGCTTGCCATGGCCAAGGTAGCGCTGGAACGGCGCGCGGAGCAGAATGACGCGGCCCATGCCGCCAAAACCGCGAAGGCCTGACAATGGCGCGAAAGTTTCTCTGGTTCGTCTTCGGTGTGATCCTGCTGGTGATCCTCGGCACCTTCGCGCTGCGCATCTGGTCGAACGAGCTAACCGAGCTCGCCTTCGTCCCGCGAACCGAATTCGTGGAGCAAGCGGCACTCGAAACCAATGCCTACGAGAACCCGGCGATGTGGTTCGCGCGGCCGGGCATCGCCGCCCCGCAGAACCCGGTGCGCTGGCAGCCCGTTTTCGCGCCGGCAGCCGAAACCGGGCGCGAAGAGGCCGCCAATGCCGCTGTGCCCGCCGCCCAACCGGAGGCTGGAACCGCGTCCGACAGTTCCGTGGATGCAGCGGTCTTCTTCGTCCACCCGACCAGCTATTTCGATCGCAGCCAGTGGAACGCGTCCCTCGACGATTCGGTCTCACAGGATCGTGCGCGGCTGTTCTTGACCGGCATGGCGAGCCCCTTCAACCGGGCAAGCGAGATCTGGGCTCCGCGTTACCGCCAGGCGACCTTCGGCGCCTTCCTGACCGACGCGCCCGAGGCGACGCAGGCAATCGATTCCGCCTATCGCGACGTCGCGCAGGCGTTCGACTATTTTCTTCAGAGCATCGGACCGGACCGGCCGATCGTTCTGGCGGGCCATAGCCAGGGCGCGGTACATATTCTGCGCCTGCTGCAGGAGCGTGTCGCGGGGACAGCGCTGCAGTCGCGCATTGCCATGGCCTATCCGATCGGCTGGCCGATTTCGATCGAACACGATTTGCCCGCGCTCGGCCTGCCAGCCTGTGCCACATCCGAGCAAGGCGGCTGCATCGCCACCTGGTCGAGCTTTGGCGAGCCGGCAGATCCGGAAATGATCCTCCAGCGATATCGCTCCTCACCCGGCCTCGATGGCCAGCCGCGCGGGGAACGGCCTATCCTGTGCGTCAATCCGCTGACCGGCACCATGAATTCAGCCGCAGACGCCGATGCCAATCTCGGCACGCTGGTGCCGAATGACGAACTGACTTCGGGCGAACTGGTGGCGGGAGCGGTGCCGGCACGCTGCAGCGCGCGCGGGCTGCTGCTGATCGGCGATCCGCCCGATCTCGGCCCCGGAGTGCTGCCGGGCAACAACTACCACGTTTACGACATCCCGCTGTTCTGGAAGAACCTGCAGGCCGATGTCGCACGCCGGGTGAGCGCATGGGCAGCGGCGCGCTCATAACCGAAAGCGCGCTGGCTTTCGGCGAGGCACTGCCCGAGGGCGGGGTTTTGCTGGGGCTGGATCCCGGCACCAGGACAATCGGCACGGCTTTCTGCGATGCGGGCTGGCGCTTCTCGACGCCGGGCAAGACGCTGCCGCGAGGTAAATTCTCGCGCGACCTGGAGACGCTGCGAGCATTCGTGAGGGAACGCAAAGTGGCCGGCATCGTGATCGGCCTGCCGCTCAACATGGATGGCAGTGCGGGTCCGCGCGCGCAGGCAAGCCGCGCCTTTGCGCAGAACCTCGCCGCGCTGGGCCTGCCGATCCTGCTGTGGGACGAACGCTGGTCGAGCGCGAGCGCCGAACGCGACTTGATCGCGCAGGGAGCCAGCCGGGCAAAGCGCGCCGAACGGATCGACAGCCATGCAGCAGCCGTGATCCTGCAGGCGGCCATCGACGCATTGTCGCGAAGTATAATGTAGGCCGGTTCAGGCGAAGGGTGCTCTAGGTTCTCCGCAGAACGACGGTCAAACCCTCGGGCACAGGATCTTCCGCAGGCAATGCGATACGCAGCGCGTCGGCACGTGCCCGGGCAAGCACCGCCTCCGGCTCCGGGACCTCGAACAGCACCGCGTCGGCCTCGCCCAGCAAGCGCGCCTCGCGCAAGGTGAGATCTTCGGGATCGTCGCTGGAAAGATGGAACTCGACCGTTGCCGCTCTTGGCGGATCTTCGGCCGCTTCGATCCAGCCGGCGAGGTTCCCCGCCGCATCCTCCCTCAGCGGATCGAGCATCCCGCCCTCCCGGAGAGCTTCATCGAGCGCGCGGCGGCGCTCCGTTCCATCGGGCCAGCGCTTGCGGATCGCATCGCGGGCGCTTTCCAGTGCGGAGGCCAGAGCGCCAAGCCGCTCCGGCAATATCCGTTCCAGGCGCAGGCGTAATTGCTTCGCCATTCCCGCCGAGGCACCCGAGGTACCGACCGCCACAATCACCGGATCGCGGTCGAGCAGGCTCGGCACGGTGAAGTCGCACAGGTCCGGCATGTCGGTGACGTTCACCAGCAGCCCACGCGCCTTCAACCGCGCTACCACCGCTTCGGGCCGGTCCATCGCGATAAAGGCGAGGCGCGCCTGCACGTTGTCTTCACCGACGGGAATTCCGCCGGCCCGCTCGACGAGGCGGCGCTTTGCATCGGCGGCCGCTCCTTCCCCCAGCACCATGACCGGCTGGCCGGAGATGCGGTGGAAGAGTGGCAGGCTCCTCATGCCAGCCAGTCGGGGACCCGCTCGGCCGACATGATGTGCATGGCGGGCAGCCGGTCGGCCACCACCGCGAATTTGTCGCCATCGACCATCACTTCGGGCACGAAGCCGCGGCTGTTGTAGGAACTGGCCATGGTCGCGCCATAGGCCCCGGCGGTGCGGAAAATCGCGAGTTCGCCCCGCTCGACCGCGCCGATCTCACGCCCGGTGGCGAAGGTGTCGCCGGTTTCGCAGATCGGCCCGACGATGTTCGCAGTCATGTGCTGCCCCGTAGGTCGGACCGGTTCGAAATCGTGCCACGCTCCGTACATCGCCGGGCGCGCCAAATCGTTCATCGCCGCATCGACGATTACGAAAGGATCGCGATTGGCGTTGCGCTTCACCCGGATCACGCGGGTCAGCAGCACCCCGGCATTGCCGGCGATGACCCGCCCCGGTTCGAACATCAGCGTGACGTCCCAGCCCTTTGCGACGCGGGCGACGAGCGCGCCATATTCCGCAGGGCTCGGCAGGACGTCGCCTGACTTGTAAGGCACGCCGAGCCCGCCGCCGAGATCGGCATGGGTCACCTTGTGGCCGGCGGCACGGAGCTGGGCGATCAGCTCGCCCATCTTGCGGAAGGCGGCCTCCAGCGGATCGAGCGTGGAGAGCTGACTGCCGATATGCATGGCGAGGCCGCGCATTTCGAGGCCATCGAACGCGGCCATGTGCGAATAGATTTCCACTGCGCGGTCGATTGGCACTCCGAATTTGTTGTCGCGCTTGCCGGTGGAGATTTTCTCATGCGTCCCGGCATCGATATCGGGATTCACGCGAAGGGCACAGGGCGCCGCCCTACCGCGCTGGGCGGCGATCTCCGCGAGCTCAACGCCTTCTTCCTCGGATTCGATGTTGAACTGGCCGATGCCCGCGGCAAGCCCCTGCTCCAGCTCAGCATGACTCTTGCCGACGCCTGAAAAGACGATGTCGTCAGGCGCCATTCCGGCGGCCAGCGCGCGGGCCAGCTCGCCGCCCGAGACGACATCGGCGCCGTAGCCTTCGCGCTGCAGTACTTTGAGCACGGCCAGGTTCGGGTTGGCTTTCACGGCAAAGGCGAGATGCACCTTGGGAAGATCCGCCAATGCCTCGCGGAAAACGCGTGCATGCCGTTCGAGCGTGGCGCGCGAATAGACATAGACCGGCGTACCGACTTCGTCCGCGATCCGCGACAGCGGCACATCCTCGGCGTGAAGCTCGCCGTCCCTGAGCTGGAAATGGTCCATTGTGGGGCCCTAATCCTCCGGCGGCAGGTCGAAAGGATCGTCTTCACGCTCCTCGGAACGGCGGCGCAGTTCCACAGAACGCTCAGGCTCGGCCTGCGGAACGGACTCAAGCAGTTCCTGGGGGTCGGGCCGGTCCTCGCGGCCATAGGGCGCCACCGGCAGCGCGTTGCCTTCGGCGGGGCGCAAATCGGCCGTCTGCCCGCAGGAAGCGAGCAGCGCGGCAGCGGGCAAGGCCAGCAGCTTTTTCGTCATCCATCCATTCCCAGCACAGCGCGGGCTTCGGCCACGCGCTTTCTTACCTGCCCCGGCGCCGTACCGCCATGGCT
>DASWIR010000006.1:0-2478 GCA_036397575.1 Alteraurantiacibacter sp.
GCGATGAGCGTACCTCCTTCAGCAATTCCGCCTCGTCGAACGGCGCGCTGCAGGCGCAAGCCATCACATGCTGGGCAAGCACATCGAGCCCGCCGGAGCGGAAGCCTTCGCCATCCCGCTGGCCCTCATCCACCGCATCGCGCGCCGCCATCGCCTCGAGGAATTCGAAGCGATTGCCGGGTACCAGCAACGCCCGGCTGGGGCTGTCGAGGCGGTGATTGGCGCGGCCGATCCGCTGGAGCAGGCGGCTGGAACCCTTGGGGGCGCCCATCTGCACGACGCAATCGATGTCTCCCCAGTCCACGCCAAGATCCAGGCTCGCAGTGCAGACCAAGGCCCGCAATTCCCCCCGCGCCATCGCCCCTTCCACCTTGCGCCGTGCCTCCTTCGACAGCGACCCATGATGGATGCCGATGGGGAGGTTCTCCTCGTTCACATCCCACAGCAGCTGGAAGATATACTCGGCCAGGAAACGCGTATTGGTGAAGACCAGCGTCACCCGATTGCTTCGTATCTGCTCGTAGAGCTGCGGAATCGCCCAGCGCCCTGCATGGCCGCCCCAAGGCACGCGCTCCCCTTCCGGCAGCATGATCTCGACCACCGGCTCGGCACCCTTCTCCCCTTCGACCAGCGCCACCGAGTCCACGTCACCCCAAGGCGCAAGCCATTCGCGGAAACTCTCCGGGTCGGCCAGGGTGGCAGATAGGGCCGCCCGCTGCATTGCCGGAGCGATTGCCTGCAGCCGCGCGAGCGAGAGGGCCAGCAGATCACCGCGCTTCCCAGTGGCGAAAGCGTGGACCTCGTCGATCACCACTCGTTTCAGCGTGCCAAACAACTCGAACGAGTCGGGATAGGATAGCAGCAGCGACAGAGATTCCGGCGTCGTCAGCAATATATGGGGCGGCCGCACCCGCTGGCGCTTCTTGCGGTCGGACGGCGTATCCCCGCTGCGCGTCTCGATCCGGACGGGCAGGCCCATCTCCTCGACCGGAGCGATGAGGTTACGCTGGACGTCATGCGCCAGCGCCTTCAGAGGCGAAACATAGAGGGTGTGCAGCCCCTCATGCGGCGCACCGTCTCCCAACCGCGTGGGGCAGAAATCGGCCAGTGTCGGGATGAAGCCCGCCAATGTCTTGCCCGCGCCGGTATCGGCGACGAGCAGCGCATGTTCACCGCGTTCGCTCGCCGTCAGCATCTCCGCCTGATGGCGCCGCACGCGCCAGCCTCGGCCGGCAAACCAGCCTTCGATCTCGGGGGGAAGCACGGATTCGCTCATTCAGGCCCGCCGAAGCCTGGCGAAGTTGACACGTTGACAC
This sequence comes from Alteraurantiacibacter sp., assembly GCA_036397575.1. Lineage (GTDB taxonomy): Bacteria > Pseudomonadota > Alphaproteobacteria > Sphingomonadales > Sphingomonadaceae > DASWIR01. The sequence goes on from DASWIR010000006.1 coordinate 1,317, forward strand.
AGTCTTGAGGAAAAAGCGCCGCACCTGGCCCAAGCGGTCCCGAATGGGCGCTGGAATGAGCGGAAGCGGAGAGGACGCGCTGCATCGGAACATATGCAGCACAGATGGGCAAAGTAGGAAAGGCCGCTTTCTGACTATCGCATCAGAACTCCTTCGAGGGGGGCCCTCATTTCGAGCCACCGGCTGCTACATGGCAACCATAGCGCCGCGCCTATTCCTCCCAGCCCGTGCCGGAATCCTCGTCGGAGTTTTCAGCCGCCCAGCCCATACCCGCCTCCAGCTCCTCGCCGGAGATGCCGAGTAGTTCGGCCAGACGCGCACGTTCTGAAGGGTCGAGTGAATCATAATCGCGGATCGGCGGAAGCTGCTCATCCGCCTCCTCAATGCCGGCCAGCATAACGGGCATCGCGTCGAACATTATCGGCATGGCCTGCATCACCGCCGACATGGTCTGTGGGTCGGAATAGACCAGCAAGTGCTCCGATGCGTAGAAAGCGCCCGACGGTGTGGCGAAGAAAGCGTTCACGTCGGCCAGCTGCTGATCGGAAAAGCGAGCCGCATAGGCCCTTGTGAGGCCGTCTCGCAGGAACGGTTCCATCTGGCCATACATGTCGGCCATCGTCTTGGTGATGCCCTCGATCCTCAGCTGAGTACGCCGGTCGTGATCGGGGTCAAGGATTCCAGTGATTTCGGCGCGCTCCGCGTCATCCATCTCGATCAGCTCATAGATCGCCAATCCGGTTGCCTCGGACAGGTCGCGCGGCGCCATCCCGCCTGCGAACAAGCTATCGAAAAGGGGATTGAGCATATCGCCCATCACTTGCTCCATCATGCGCGCGTAAGTGCCTTCGGGAATCATTTTCCCTACCACCTGCGTGGCGGCAGGCAGGCGCGCTTCCTGTTCGGGAGTGAGCGGAACGACGGCAAAGGCTTCCGCGACCTTTGCCAACACCTCATCCATCACTGCATCGGCGCTGGGTGCGTCCGAAACTGGATCCTGCGCTGCCAGCGGTGTCCCCATCAATGCGATGCCCGCCACACAGGCAACCAGTTTTATTACCATTCCTCCCCCCTGTTGTTGCATTATCATTCAGTGCCCCGCCTGCGGCCCGCGTTCGAGCCCGGACAGGGCAAGCTGCTCATCGATCTGCGCCATCAGCCG
>DASWIR010000007.1:0-2515 GCA_036397575.1 Alteraurantiacibacter sp.
GCGAAGCTGTGCCAAGGCTGGCCAGCGCCGCCGCGACATTGGCTTCCGCCCCGCCGACATTGGCCGCAAGGCTTCCTGCCTGGGCCAACGGCACTCCGGGCTCCGGCGACAGACGTAACAGCATCTCGCCAAAGCAGACGACCGGCCCGGACGCGTTCATCGCGCGAGCCATCCGCCGTCTATTGCTAGGATGTGGCCTTGGATGTAATCCGCGGCCGGGCTGGCGAGGAACACCGCCCCGCCGCCTATGTCCGCCGGATCGCCCCAGCGCCCCTCGGGGATGCGCTCGAGGATCTGGCGGTTGCGCGTCTCGTCCGCCTGCAGCGCGGCGGTGTTGGCGGTGGCGATATAGCCGGGCGCGATCGCGTTGACGTTGATGCCCCTGGGCGCCCACTCGTTGGCGAGCAGCTTCGTCAGCCCGGCCACGCCGCTCTTGGAAGCGGTATAGCTCGGCACGCGGATGCCGCCCTGGAAGCTCAGCATCGAGGCGATGTTGACGATCTTCCCGCGCCGCCCGCCCTGTGAGGCCCAGCCGACCATATGCCGCGCCGCCGCCTGGCTGAGGAAGAACAGCGTCTTGAGATTGGTGTCCATCACCGCGTCCCAATCCGCCTCACTGAACTCGAGCGCATCGGCGCGGCGGATAATGCCGGCATTGTTGACGAGGATGTCGAGGCTGCCCAGCCGCTCTACCGTTTCGGCAACGACATCCTCGACCGGCGCGATCGAGGAAAGATCGGCCGCGATCAGCTCGCAGCGGCGCCCCAGCGCCCGGATTTTCGCCGCGGTCTCCTCGGCCGGAGTGCGGCCGACGGCGGCGATATCCGCGCCAGCCTCGGCCAGCGCCAGCGCGATTCCCTGGCCGATGCCGGTATTGGCGCCGGTGACGAGTGCGGCGCGGCCGGAAAGATCGAAGGTGGGCATCGGTCCCTACTTCAGCTGGCAGATGTCGAGCACGTTCATGTCGGTATAGTCGAGGTTCTCCCCGCCCATCGCCCAGATGAACGCGTAGTTCTTGGTGCCCGAGCCCATATGGATCGACCAGGGCGGGCTGATCACCGCTTCCTCATTGGCGACCACGATGTGCCGCATGGCATCCGGCTCGCCCATATAATGCATCACCCGGTCGTTCTCTTCCGGCAGGTCGAAATAGAGGTAGATCTCGCTGCGCCGGTCGTGGAGGTGCGGCGGCATGGTGTTCCACACGCTGCCCTCCTCAAGCACCGTCAGCCCGAGCAGCAGCTGCGCGCTTTCGCAGACGCCGGGGATGACCAGCTGGTAGATCGTGCGCTTGTTCGAATTGGCGAGATCGCCGCGCTCGAGCGGATTGGCCTCATCGAGCGTGATGTGCTTTATCGGGCAAGCCTTATGAGCCGGCAAGGAAGCGAGATAGAAACGCGCGCCTTCGCCCTCGAACAGCACCTCCTTGGAGCCCATCGGGATGTAGAGGCATTCCTTGTTGCCCATCTCGAAACGCTGCCCGTCCACCGAAATCGCGCCGGCCCCGCCGATATTGACCGCGGCCATTTCGCGCCGTTCGAGGAACGGGTGCCCCCTGGCGCTTTCCGGCTCGGCCTGATCGGGCAGCTTCAAGGGTCCGCCCGCGGGAACCGCGCCGCCGATCACGAAGCGCTCATTATGCGAATAGTTGAGGTTGATCTCGCCCTCGGCGAACATCCCCCGGGCGAGATAGCGCGCGCGCAGATCATCGTTGGCGACGCTGTCCATCATATCGGGATGGGTGGCGTGAAAGGTTTTGCGGAACATGGCGCTTGCTTCCCTAAATTGTCTGCGGCGCGGTTTTGGTAACCGGTGTCATAACTCCCTTACGCCGATCCCGGTGCACATTTCAAGACTTCGTCGGCAAGCGCCTTCGCGGGCGCGCGATATCCTGTTTGAACGAAATTCGTCCCAGATACAGCCTGCGCCAGCGGTGTTTCGAGGGCAATCGCATATGAGGAATTTCACTTTTCAATCGTCATGCTGAACTCGTTTCAGCATCCATCGTGCCTCCCAGACCGACCGGTCCAGGTGGAGAAATGGACCCTGAAACGAGTTCAGGGTGACGATTAAGGGGCGGTGCTGGAGCATGTGCGATTGCCTTGGCGGTGTTTCCATGACGGATTGCCTTGTCGTCCGAAACAGCATAATTCTCAACCATGCGAGCGTTTCGCCTCCTCGCCCTTACGCTTTTCGGCGTCGGCCTGTTCATCCAGGGCACGGCCTACGCATCCGCACAGCCGGCCCGGCCGGCCGAGGCTTCGTCCGATTGTCAGGAAATGGCGATGGCCGGGCACGCTCCGGCGGGCGAGAGCGAAAAGGGTTGCTGCGGCGACATGCAGATGGCGTGTCTCGCCGGCATGAATTGTATCAGCCCGCTATTCCCGCCGGCAGAAGCGGCCGGCGATCCGGCAGTGCATGCGGACGTAAATGATTATCTGGCTCTGACCGTGGCCCGCACGGCCACTTTCGGATCGGGGCCCGAACCCCCTCCTCCCCAAATCCGCTCCTGAAA
>DASWIR010000008.1:0-5962 GCA_036397575.1 Alteraurantiacibacter sp.
TTCGGCAAGCGTTGCGGCGGTGAGCGGGCCGGTGGCGACAATAGTGATGTCGTCGGAGGGAAGCGTGTCGATCCGCTCACGCACGATCTCGACATTCGGGTGTTCTTCCAGCGCCCGCTGAACCTCGGCGGAAAATACATCGCGGTCGACCGCCATGGCCGAGCCTGCGGGCACCCTCGCGACCTCTCCCGCACGCATGATGAGGGAGTCCAGCCGCCGCATTTCCCAATGCAGCAGTCCCACCGCATTGCGCTCGTCATCGTCGGAGCGGAACGAGTTGGAGCAGACCAGCTCGGCCAGCCCATCGGTCAGGTGGGCGGGAGTGGTATGATCGCCGCCGCGCATTTCCGACAGGCGAACCTGCACCCCCCGCCGGGCGAGCTGCCATGCCGCTTCGCTGCCGGCCAAACCGCCGCCGATGATGTGAACCTGGTGTGTCATAGGCGCGCACCTAGTGCTTGCCTGACCCTCGCATCAAGTCCAAGTTCGCGGTGAAGGGGGAACCAATGTCGAGACGCGCGCTGATCGAACACCGTCCCTGGCTGCTGGCCGGGATTGTGGCGGCACTGGCCTTCTACCTCCTCGATGGCGGGAATATCGGCGGGCTCTACCTTATCACGATCAAGGGCGCGGCGGTCGGCGCGCTGGCGATCTATGCGCTGGTACGCGGGGACGGGACGGATGCAAAATTTCTTGCGCTTTATCTCGGTCTGTCCGCGCTCGGCGACATGGTGCTGGAACTCTATTTCAATGCCGGTGGGGCGTTCTTCTTCGCCGCGCAGCTTGCCGCGATCGGGCTCTACCTGCGGAACAGGCGAGAGCATCCCACCGGCAGCCAGAAAGCGGCAGGTACCGGCCTGTTGATCGGCACTCCCATAATCGCTTGGTTGCTGACGCAGGATTCCGCGACCGCGCTTTATGCGCTGGCATTGGGCGGGATGGCCGCAGGCGCCTGGCTGAGCCGCTTCCCGCGCTACCGCGTGGGAATTGGCGCGGTGCTGTTCGTCATATCCGACCTGCTGATCTTTGCCGGGATGGGCGGACGCATCGATCCGGACATCACGGCATGGCTGGTGTGGCCGATCTATTTCGTCGGCCAGTTCCTGATCACCGTCGGCGTTATCCAGGCGCTGCGCAGGCAAGAGCGTGTCACTGAAAAGCTGACACGGAACGACCAGTGACTCTCTGTGATCTTTTCATAAAATACATACAATTTTCAATTGCTTAATTGATAAGCGCGCCGCGCGATTGTGACCATCCGCAGCGGCGTTTTGCCATGCCGATTTGCGATGGAATCCGACAGATGATCGTGCGGTCATGTCCATGCCTGGCGACATGGCACAAACAGAGGCTGTAGGAAAATCCTTGGTGATTTGGTTGATTGCAAGCGCAGGATCAACGGTGAGGACGGCGTTTCCTCTTCGTCGCCCTGAACTTCGAACATGTAACCGATCCAGTCACCCCGGCGTCCAGCTGGTTAGGGAGAGGAAGTAAGCTGGATCCCGGAACAAGTCCGGGATGACCGCTTCGGGTGACCGAAGGGGATAAATCCCAACTTGTTTCCGGGTCCATCGCTCCTCACAAACTGAGTCGATGACGGAGGAGGGTAAGGCCCGGTGCCCCCGGGCCTATTCGAACTCGGTCGGGGTCGGATCGTCGCGGTCGGGCTGGTCGGGTATCTCGGTCGGCTCGGTGGTGCGGCCTTCCATCTCCTCGATCACAGCCTCTTCCGCTTCATTCTCCGGCCCGGCTTCCTCGTCGATCCGCACCGCGCTGACGATCGTCTCGCCCTCGGCCACGCTGAACAGCCGCACGCCGGCCGAACTGCGCCCGATAATGCGAAAGGCCTTTTCCGCTGCCTCTTCGCTTTCGACCATGTGACGCAGATCTAGCGGCAGCCGGATCAGCTTTGCCTGGTCGGTAACCAGCATAAGCTGCTGCCCATGCTGCACCGGGAAGCTTGCCACGACCGGGCCGTTGCGCCCGATATTATCGATATTGACGATGCCCTGGCCGCCACGCCCGATCCGGCGATATTCGTAGGCTGAGGACACTTTGCCATAGCCATTGGCGCAGACGGTGAGGATGAACTGCTCCTTCTCCTGCATTTCGGCGAAGCGTTCGGGCGAGAGTTCGGGCTCGCCTTCCTTCTCCGACTTCCATGGCGCGAATTTGAGATACTTCTCGCGCTCCTCGGCGCTGGAGCCGACGCGGTGAAGGATCGACAGCGAGACGACTTCGTCGTTACCCTTCAGATTCATGCCGCGCACACCGGTGGAAGTACGTGAAGTGAATTCGCGAATGTCCTCGGCCGCGAAGCGGATCGCCTTGCCGTTACGGCTCGCCAGCAGAATATCGTCGCCCGAATCCAGCAGGCCGACGCCTATCAGCCGGTCGTCGGACCCCTCCTCGAAGCGCATGGCGAGTTTGCCGTTCGAAGGAATGTTGGCGAAGGCGTCCATGCTGTTGCGCCGGACCCCGCCTTTGGCGGTTGCGAAAACGACGCTGAGCGCCCCCCAGCTGTTTTCATCCTCGGGTAGCGGGAGCACGGTACGGATCGTCTCGCCCTCGTCCAGCGCGGGCAGCAGGTTGACAATCGGGCGTCCGCGCGTCTGCGGCCCGCCCTCAGGCAGCTTCCATACTTTCAGGCGATATACCTTGCCCACGGTAGAGAAGAACAGCACCGGATTGTGCGTCGAGGTGACGAACATCTCTGAGACGGCGTCTTCCGCTTTGGTCGCCATTCCGGCGCGGCCCTTGCCGCCGCGATGCTGGGCGCGGAAAGTCGAGAGCGGCGTGCGCTTGATATATCCGTCGAGCGTCACGGTGACGACCATGTCGTCGCGCTCGATCAGGTCCTCGTCGTCGAGCCCGTCCCATGCCGGCGCGATTTCCGACACGCGCGGCGTGGCATAGGCCTCGCGGATCTCGGCGAGTTCCTCGCGCATCACCGCATAGAGCCTCGTCCGGTCGCCAAGGATGGCGAGATATTCCGCAATCGCATCGGCCAGTTGCTGCAACTCGCCGCCGATCTCGTCGCGGCCGAGGGCGGTCAGGCGATGCAGCCTGAGCTCGAGGATCGCTTTCACCTGCCGTTCGGACAGGCGATAGGTGCCGCCCGCCTGCTCGGCATCGGGCTCGATCGCTTCGACCAGCTTGATGTAGGGCGCGATGTCGCCGATCGGCCATTCGCGTGCGAGGAGCTTTTCGCGCGCCTGCGCCGGGTTGGCTGCGCCGCGGATCATCGCAACGACTTCGTCGAGATTGGAGACGGCAACCACCAGGCCGAGCAACAGATGCGCCCGCTCGCGCGCCTTGGCGAGCTCGAATTTGGTCCGGCGGGTAATGACCTCTTCGCGGAACTGGATGAACGCCTGAATGAAATCGCGCAGGGCGAGCACTTCCGGCCGGCCGCCACAGATCGCCAGCATATTGGCGGGAAAGGAGGACTGGGCCGGCGTGTGCCGCCAGAGCTGGTTGAGAACGACATCGGCGGTGGCGTCGCGCTTCAGTTCGATCACCACGCGCATGCCGGCACGCGAGGATTCGTCGCGAATGTCGGAGACGCCCTCGATCCGCTTGTCCTTGGCGGCGTCGGCGATCTTCTCGACCAGGCCGGCCTTACCGACCTGATAGGGGATCGAGGTGAGGACGATGCTTTCGCGGTCGCCGCGGCTCGTCTCGATCTCGTGGCGGCAGCGTGTCAGGATCGAACCGCGCCCGGTGAGATAGGCAGCCTTCGCTCCCGACTGGCCGAGGATCAGCGGTGCGGTGGGGAAATCGGGCCCTGGAATGATCTCGATGAGCTCTTCCGAAGTGATTGCCGGGTTTTCGATATAGGCAAAGCACGCGTCGATCACTTCGCCGAGATTGTGCGGCGGGATATTGGTCGCCATGCCGACCGCGATTCCGCCCGCGCCATTGACCAGCAAGTTGGGAAAGCGCGCAGGCAGCACGCTTGGCTCCTGGCGCGAGCCATCGTAGTTCTCGTTGAAGTCGACCGTGTCCTTGTCGAGATCGTCGAGCAGCGAATTGGCAACTTTGGCCAGTCGCGCCTCGGTGTAACGCATCGAGGCCGGCGGGTCGGGATCCATCGATCCGAAATTGCCCTGGCCGTCGATCAGCGGCACGCGCATCGACCATGGCTGGGTCATCCGGGCGAGCGCGTCGTAGATCGCGCTGTCGCCATGCGGGTGGTAGTTGCCCATCACGTCGCCGACGATCTTGGCGCTCTTGCGATAGGGGCGCCCGGCGACGAAACCGCCTTCCTGGCTGGCGAAGAGGATGCGCCGGTGAACCGGCTTCAGCCCGTCGCGCACGTCGGGCAAGGCGCGAGCCACGATTACGCTCATCGCATAATCGAGGTAGCTCGACTTCATTTCATCGACGATATCGACGCGAGGAAAGGCTTCCGGACTATCGCCGGGTTCGACTATATCTATCGTATCGCTCACCTGAGGGTGCCGCCTGCGTTGTTTTCGGTTCTGGTTGGTCGTTTTGCCTAGGGGAAAGGGGCCACTCGGACCAGCTAAAGCGTGGCCGCTGCGGCCATTCGCCGCGCTTTATCCACACATAGCCGCATCCTGGCTGCGCTCTTTCGCAAAAGTGACATTACGCTGGATCAGGGTCAGGCTTGGCAAGCTATTCAAAATGCGTTCACCCGGCGCTGTCTAACGCCGCATTTGCAAAAACCGCGGCTTCGCGGCAGTAGCGCGAGCGTTAGTCGACAGTCCGGTCGCTGGGCTGCAAAATTTTCCACTCAGGAGACAATCCGGATGCCTTCCAAAAGTGTTTTTTCGCGCAGTACCCGCAAGTTTGCCATTAGTTCGCACGCGGCCCTTGCGCTCGTCCTGGCCAGTGGCGGCATCGTCGCCGGCGGACTGGCGGTTCCCAGCGCCGTCCACGCGCAGGACGCGGACACTTCGCGCGATTTTACCAAGGCCGCGCAGGATGTGGTCGGCTCGGTCAATGCGCTGAAAGAACGTGCGGACTTACCACCGGTGCAGCAGCAATATGACAGTGCGACCACAGATGCTGCGCGCCAGCAGGCGACCACACAGCTCCTCGGAATGGTTTCGGCGGAGCGCCAGGCGGTGGCCGGACTCGAAAGCGCGATCAAGACCGAGGGCGACCGCAACCTCTATGGCCAGCTGGTCTATCTCGTCGGCGTCGCCGCGCGCGCGCCGACGCTGCTTGCCGAAGGGCTGGGCCAGCAACTCGATAGCGGCCTCGTCCCCGAAGCCGAGCAACAGCGCTATGCCTGGGATGCCGGCAGATTCTTCTTCGGCGCCAATGAACATGCGAAGGCGGTGAAATATCTCGATATCGCGATCGCCAAAAACCCTGGTGACATGACGGCGGTCAGTCTCAAGGCCGAGGCGATGGCCAAGGGCGGCGCGACGGATGACGGGCTCAACTATCTGCGCGATGCGCTGAAAGCGGCGAAGAACGCCGGGCAGCCTGCCGCGGTCGACGTTTACAAGCGGGGCATTTTCATCGCGCAGGAAGAACAGAACATTCCGCAGATGGTCGCGCTCAGCTCCGACATGGTCGAGGCCCATCCGACCAAGGAGAACTGGACGCTCGCGCTCGACGTGTTGCGGCAAGCGAGCCGCTATCCCGATCCGGAGCTGCTCGATCTGTTCCGTCTGATGCAGCGGACCGACGGCTTCGGCAGCGAGAACGACATCAAGGAATATGTCGAATTGGCCGACAAGTCCGGCCTGCCGGGCGAAGTACTGCTGGTGCTCGACCGTACGGCGACCAGCTCGCTGCGGCAGAGCGGCGACCAGTATTATGCAGATTACCGCAAGCTCGCCGAAGACAAGGCCTCGGCCGATCGGCGCGATCTTCCGGCGGCAAAGGCGGATGCAGAGGCAGCCAATGCAAGCGTGCAGTCGATTGCCGGCACAGCCGACGCATTCCTGTCCTATGGCGATAGCCAGACCGCGGAAGCGCTGTA
>DASWIR010000009.1:0-6085 GCA_036397575.1 Alteraurantiacibacter sp.
TAGGCGCTCCGACGGCGACGGCGATTGCCGCGCCGCTGCTGGCCCATCCCGTCTCCGGCATTCCCTTCGCGGCGCTGCCCGCCACCCTCGCCACCGGGACGGTGACTGCGGATCTGCGGGCGCTTGTTGCCGTTCGGCGAAGGACGGCGGGGCTTACGATCGTCGCGCTCGGCGCGAGCCGGCGGCGGAGCATTGCGTTCGCGCACCTTCGTTTCCTCAACCTCGCTGCGGAGGTTTTCCGGCAGCGGCACCTGGTTCAGCGTTATCTTGGTCAGGCGCTGGATGTCGCGCAGATAGTCGCGTTCGTCCTGCGCGCAGAATGCCACGGCAACGCCATCGGCACCGGCGCGCGCGGTGCGGCCGATGCGGTGGACATATTGCTCAGCGACATTGGGCAATTCGAAGTTGAACACGTGGCTGACGCCGGGGATGTCGATCCCGCGCGCAGCGATATCAGTCGCCACCAGGACGCGGATCTTGCCCTGCTTGAATTCGCCCAGCGCACGTTCGCGCTGCGGCTGGCTCTTATTGCCATGGATCGCATTGGCGCGGATGTTCGCCTGACCCAGCTTGCGTACGACACGGTCGGCGCCGTGCTTGGTCCGAGTGAAGACGAGCACGCGGTCCATCTCGCCCGAATCCAGCCCCTTGCGCAAAGCCATGTTGAGCAGCGCCTGTTTTTCGGTTTGACCGATGAAGCAGACATACTGTTCCACCCGCTCAGCCGTGGTTGCGGACGGCGCGACCGACACTTGCGCCGGGTCACGCAGATACTGATCTGCCAGTTGCTTGATCGCCTTGGGCATGGTGGCCGAAAACAGGAGCGTCTGCCGCCGCGCGGGCAACAGGGCGACGATCTTGCGCAGTGCATGGATGAAGCCGAGGTCGAGCATCTGGTCGGCTTCGTCGAGCACAAGGATCTCGACCGCCTCGAGATTCAGAGCCCTCTGGTCGAGCAAATCGACGAGGCGTCCCGGTGTGGCGACGAGGATATCGTTGCCGCGCGCCATCTTCTGCCGGTCCTTGCCGACCGAGGTGCCGCCGACGATGCTGGCGACGGTGAGGCCCGACAAGGCGCCGTAGTCGCGCGCACTTGCGGCGATCTGCCCGGCCAGTTCGCGCGTCGGCGCGAGCACCAGCATGCGGCAGCTCTTCTTCGGCGCACCGCGATCCGACGCTGCGAGGCGGTCGATCGAAGGGAGCATGAAGGCCGCGGTCTTGCCGGTGCCGGTCTGGGCGATGCCAAGGAGGTCGCGGCCTTCCAGCACAAGCGGGATGGCCTGCGCCTGGATCGGCGTGGGTGTGTTGTAATCCTTCATGGCGAGCGCCTGGAGGACGGGCTGCGACAGCCCGAGTTGTTCGAATGTCATGTAAGTTATTGAACTCGCAAATATGCGGCAGCGCACGGACGGAGTCCGGGCGCATGCGGCGGGGTTGCAGGGCCGAAAGCCGGCCCCGTGAACGACCCGCGTGAAAAGGGAAGCTCTGGTGAAAATCTGTCCGAAGCGCGGCCGGGGCCCGAGGGCCAGTTCACGCTGCCAGGCGCTTCGATGGCAGGCATTTGGACGCTGCACTGCACAATGTCAAAGCAATTCGCGAAACTTTCTTACCGGGACTTAATAGGTCATGTCGCGGGAATCTGCGGCAGAAAGGAAGCTGGCGCGCCCGCGCCCAGTCCGCGCCGGAAACCTTATCCCGCGAGGATTGTCGCGGCCACTTCCTCGATTGTTCCGGCAACCATCAAAGGGGTACTGCCCACAATGCCAACCTTGGTCTGCCCATGCTCGTCCGAGCGAAGCCATGCGATATTGCTTGCGACAACCATATAGTTGCCGCCGCGCGATTTTAGCTGAACGAATTTCATTGGAGTGTCTCCTGACACTCGCTCCCTTAGGCCTGCCAAATCTCGAATGCGTTAACCGTCCGGACCAAATCGTCGTGCATTTCATCCGGCAGCCCCTGATGCCCAAACCATTCGACGAACGGCTGACAAAATACCGCGGGTGAAGTTGACCGCCGGACCTTGTGGCTTAGTGTATTACATCACTGAGCCTCTGTGGGAGATCGCCGTGAATGTCATGCCTTTGGCCAACCGCCGGCAAGTGCTCGCCGGCGTATCGCTAACCTTGGCATCCGTGCCGGTTTCGGTGCTCGCGAAGGAGGGAATGATGTTCGCTTCGGACAAGGCCGCGCGCGCCGATGAATGGGCCCGCGAATTCGCGGACCGGATCGCTGCTCCGGCCATTTCGCTTGCAGCGGCCAATGGTGATGGTTCGCTCTGGCAAGCAGCGTTCGGCCGGGCGGATATCGAAATGAATGTCACCGCCACGCCCGTCCACACTTTTCGGCTTGGCTCGGTCAGCAAAGTGCTCACCACAACAGCAGCCGCCCGCCTTGCCACGCGCGGCAAGGTCGATCTCGACGCGCCCATTTCGAGTTACATGCCCGATCTGCCCGAACAGCACCGCGCGACGACCTTGCGCCAGCTCCTCACCCATCGCGGCGGAGTCAGGCACTACCTGCCGGCCGACTTCGCGTCGGACGCCCCCGGCGGCCCGGTCCATATCCGCCGCTACCTAAGCAATGCCGACCGGCTCGCGCCTTTCATCGACGATCCCCTCATCGGCCAGCCCGGCGAAAAGGTCAGCTATTCCTCTTATGGGTATACGCTGGCCTCAATCGCAATGCAGGAAGCGGATGGACGGCATTTCTTGCAAATCCTCGCGGAAGAGATTGCCACGCCTTTCGGTATGGGCAGCCTCGACGGCGACGATCCGCTGGCAATCGTGAAGGACCGCGCCCATGGCTATGTCACAGCGAGCGAAATGCCGATGCTGTTCGGCCCGGACGAAGCGGCCTGGCCCAAAATGGAAGGGGATTTTGCCAACGCGCCATGGCTCGACCAGTCCTATTGCTGGGCCGGCGCGGGGATGCGGGCGAATGCCGCCGATGTCGCACGCTTCGGTGCCGGTGTACTCGACGCGCCTGACAGCCCCCTCAAGGAAGCCGAACGCACCTTGCTATTTACGCCTTTGACCCAGGCTGACGACCGCAATCCGCCGCTTGGCCTTGGCTGGCGCGTGGACAAGGATGCGAGGGACCGGCGGCGCTGGCATCATGCGGGTTCGACACCCGGCGGACGGGCCAGCCTGGTGGTTTTTCCCGATGCAGGGCTGTCGATCGCGATTTGCAGCAATGTGATGACCGCACCGGGCAATGTCCTGGAGCCAAGCGGGGAACTGCTGGAGATCTTCACGCGCACATAGAGTCAGCCGCGGGCGCGGTCTGGTGATCAGGGCCGAATTATCAGCGAATCCAGCGTGAGATTGGTCAGCAGCTCATTGGCGACGCTGCCGATCGTTGCGTGGCGGAACCCGCTTGCGCCATGTGTGCCGAAAGCGACCAGCTTTGCGCCGAATTCCTCCGCCGCCTCGTAAATTCCCTGAAACAGGTTCCCGCGCGCCACCCGTCCATCGACGCGGCCGCGCAATCCGGCCACTTCGCCAAGCGAGGCGATGAAATCGTCCATCGCACTCTGCTCCTGCAATTGCAGTTCCTCGCCGACATATTCTGCCCGGTTCCAGGCGGCGTAGGGGACGTGGAAGGCGTGCAGCAGGTGGAAGCGCGCATCGGGAAACAATGATGCCGCCTTTTCCAGCGCGCGGCGGGAATTGTCCGAAAAATCGGTCGCGAAGATGACGGAATCGTATGGCTCACGCGGGCGTTGCTTGACCACCAGCAGCGGGCACTCGGCTTCGCGCGCAATGTAATCGACCGCAGTGCCGAGGAAGAAATCGCAGAGTGAGTTGAAGCGTGCGGGACCCACGCAGATGATCGCCGCGTCGCATTCCTCGGCCACCCGGGCAATTTGTTGCGGAGCTTCGCCGGCCGGGATGAATACCCGCGTCTCGCCGCTCCCCTGCGGCATCGTCTCGCGGACCTTCTCCTCAACCTCCGCCGCGTCGCCTTCTCCATCCGATTCAATCACGTGGACCACGCAAACCGGCCTTGAGAACTGCTCCCCCAGCAGGAACGCACGATCGACCGCGCGGTCCGAACGGGCGGTAAGGTCCGTCGCGGCAAGGATTGGTCCGGATTTCATCTGGAGTTTCCGATCGGGATTTCTGGCGTTGGGACTACCCTAACTATCTCCGAAGTGCCAGCAAACCCGCCTCTGCCGGTCATTCGCGCCAACCTGTTCAGCCGCGCAGTTGTATTCGGCTTCCGGACTCCCCATCTACACTTTGCCTGACGTCGCTTGCGGCGGAATTGGCTGGCCGCTTCGGCGCCCCCGCCTTCCCTTTCATGCTTCTCGGCCCTGCAGTCCGGACTTGTCCGCGCCGCAGGCTGTGCAACCCTTCCCAATGGATGTGAAAGATCGCAGCCGTTGGTCGGTTGGGCATGCGCGGCGGCACCAGGCATTGCAAACAACAGAAGACCGGCGGCGAAAGATCGCCGGACAGGAAAAAAATGAATATGAACATTATCGGCGCCCAGAAGCGCCCCACCCTTTCCCTGCTCTTTGGCGGCCGGGAAAAAGCGAAAGCCCCGGCACAGGCCGGCGCATCGCCCCTTTTGACCGATTACGAGTTGCGGCGTCTCGTCGCGGCCATGGTCGATTGATACGACTGCCCCTCTCTCAGGTCTCCTGCGGAGAGGGGTGAGACTTGAGTGCGCCTACTGCTCCACAAGCATCAGCGCATCGAGCGCAACCACGCCTTCCCCTTTGGGGTGAACAATCACAGGATTGAGGTCGATCTCGCGGATGCGCGGATTGCCGCTCATGATCCGGCCTATCTCCACGATGAGACCGGCCAGCGCATCCACGTCGAGCGCGGGCGCGCCCCGCCATCCCGTAAGGATCGCCGCCTGCTTCAGCCCCAGCAGTCCCTGCTTCACCTGCTCGACGCCTAAATCAGGCGTGAACAGCTTCACATCCTTGAGAATTTCCGCGGTCACGCCGCCAAAGCCGGCCAGCACGACCGAGCCCCATTCGGGATCGTTCTTCGCGCCGACGATCATCTCGGTGCCCATCTTGCCCATTTGTTCGATGAGCACGCCGTCGAGCGCAATGGAGGCGTCGTATGCCGCAACATTGTCGTACATCCGGGCGAAGGCTGCGCGCACATCATCGGCGGTCTTGAGGTTGAGGATCACCCCGCCCGCGTCCGATTTATGGCCGAGCGCGGCAGCCTGCGCCTTCATCACCACCGGATAGCCGATGGCCTCAGCGGCGCTGGCGGCCTCATCCGCCGATGCGGCAAATTTGCTTTCGGGAAAGGCAATACCGAGCGGGCGGAGGAGGTCCTTTGCCTTGTATTCCGGCACAACGCCGGAAACTGAATCGAGGCCGGGCGCCACGGCCGGTTCGGCCGTGCGATCCGCCAGGTCGCGCTTGGCGAGATCGGCCAGCCGCGAAATCGCGCGGTAGGCACGCTCTGTGCTCGGAAACCAGGGGATGCCGACCTTGCGCAGGCCGTCGATATATTCCTTCGGTACGGTCGCGCCCTCGTCGACTCCGGCGAAGACCAGCGGCTTCCTGAATGTGCCGCCCTCCAGCACCTTGGTGATGTGGGGGAACTTGATGCCGCTGGTGATCGGATCCGACTGGATGATCGAGGCGACGACCGAGCCGATGCGCTCGTCCTCGAGCAGGGCAGTCAGCACCTTGGTGTAGATTTCGGGTTCCGAGAGACCGAGCGCGGTGATGTCGGTCGGGTTCGAGACAGGCACGAAATCGGGGAGAATGGCGCGCAGGGCGGGGCTGTTGTCGTCGTCCAGGTGGATCAGGTCGAGCCCGATATCCTCGGCGATATCGAAAGCCAGGCCCCGCAATGCGCCGCTCTCGCCCAGCACCGCCATGTTCGCACCAGGCAGAGCGGGGCAGCGCAGCGCGATCTCGGTGATGTCGCCCAGTTCTTCCAAAGTGTCGGCGAAGATCACGCCTTCGCGCGCGAGCTTTGCCTTCATCAGCGAATAGTCGCCGGCCATAGCGCCGGTATGGGTCGCGGCCGATTCCTGAGCTTTATTGGACTTGCCTGGGTGCAGCATGACGATCGGCTTGCCGGCCGCGCGGGCGCGGCGG
>DASWIR010000010.1:0-14420 GCA_036397575.1 Alteraurantiacibacter sp.
GACGACATAGGCCCAGGCAAGCCTGGCCCCCTCGCCCACCGGTTCCAGGGTAACGGTCAGCACCCCTGTCAGCGCCTCTCCCTGCAGCGGCCCGAGCGAGCCGCGCATGACCAGTCTGCTTTCGGGCATGATACCGACCACGCGCATGTGTTCGGCGGATCCGCCGCCGGGAATGGTCTCGCAAAAGCACCCCCCCGCCTCGGGCTCGAGCGTCATATTGCCGGCATCGCCGGACCAGCTATGCTCACTGTTCCAGTATCGCGAAGGTTCTACCAGCGCCGCCCATACTTCGGAGGGCGGCGCGGCAATATCGGCACTGCCTGTCACGGCAAAACCCGTGTCACCGGAACTCGCAACTTCCGCTGCGGCGGGCGCCGCAAATGCAAACCCCACGAACGCGATGAAAGTGCCGATCACACGCATGGCCGATCCCCGAAACTTGCCCCGCGAAAGGCTAGCAGGAAGGCCAGGCGAGGCAATGCCCGTCAGCCCGCGGCGAGCAGATCCTCGATCGCGCTCGTGACGTCGTCGATCGGCGCCATGCCGTCCACGCGGCTGACAATGCCGCGCGCTTCGTAAATCGGCAGGATCGGCGCTGTTTTGGTGCGATATTCGGCCATCCGGTTGCGCACCGTTTCCTCAGTGTCGTCAGGCCGGCGCTTGAACTCGGTCGATCCGCATTTGTCGCATACGCCCTGGACTGCTGGCTGCTTGTACTTGTCGTGATATCCTTCACCGCATCTGGCGCAGGTAAACCGGCCGGTGATCCGCTCGACGAGCGCATCCTCATCCACTTCAAGCTCGATCACACGATCGAGCTTGCGGCCATGCCTGGCAAGGATTGCGTCGAGCTGGGCCGCCTGTTCGGAAGTGCGCGGATAACCATCGAAGATCGCGCCCATACCATCACCCATCACGGTGAGCTCGGCATCGATCAACGCGGAGACGATCTCGTCGGACACCAGCCCGCCGGCATCCATGACCGCCTTGGCTTCCAGTCCTACGGGGGTTTCGGCCTTCACCGCGGCACGCAGCATGTCGCCGGTGGAGAGCTGGCGCATGCCGTGATGCTCGACCAGGCGCTGAGCCTGCGTCCCTTTGCCCGCGCCCGGCGGTCCCAGAAGGATGATGTTCATCGCCCTCGCCCCTGCCCTGCTCTTACCCTACCTGAGGCGGCCTTTCAGCTTCGCCTTCTTGATCAGATCCCCATATTGGTGAGCAAGGAGATGCGACTGGATCTGGCTGATCGTGTCGATCGTGACGTTGACCACGATCAGCAGGCTGGTGCCCCCCAGGAACAGCGGCACGCCCGTTTGCGCGATCATATATTCGGGGATGATGCAAACCAGCGTCAGGTAGATTGCACCGACGACGGTGATACGCGTCAGTACGTAATCGAGATATTCGGCGGTGCGCTTGCCTGGCCGGATACCCGGGATGAAGCCGCCATTCTTCTTGAGGTTTTCCGAGGTGTCCTCCGGATTGAAGACCACGGCGGTATAGAAGAAGCAGAAGAAGACGATGCCGAGGGCATAAAGCCCGAGATAGAGCGGCTGCCCGTGCTGGAGATACTGATTCAGAGTCACGATGATACTGCCCGTCGTGCTCTCGGTGTTTACCGAATTGCCGGCGAACTGGCTGATCGTGAGCGGCAACAGCAGCAGCGAACTGGCGAAGATCGGCGGGATCACGCCGGCGGTGTTGAGCTTCAGCGGCAGATGCGAACGATCCGCCTGCATCATACCGCGCTGACTCGCTCGTTTGGGATACTGAATCAGCAGGCGGCGCTGCGCCCGCTCCATGAAGCAGATCACCAGGATCAGCACCACGATCATCGCCACCAGCGCGACGATGATACCGGACGAAATCGAGCCGCTGCGCCCGCCTTCGAACAGGTTCGCCGCAAAAGTCGGGAACTGGGCGACAATGCCGGCCATGATGATCAGCGATACGCCGTTGCCGATGCCCCGGCTGGTGATCTGCTCACCCAGCCATAGCAGGAACATCGTGCCGCCAATCAGGCTGATCACAGCGCCCACGCGGAACATCAAGCCGGGACTGACCACTGCCTGCAACCCGCTCTGCGCTGCATAAGCCTCAAGGCCCGAGGCGAGAAACCAGCCCTGGATCGCGACCAGGAACACGGTGCCATAACGCGTATACTGGTTGAGCTTCTTGCGGCCTGCCTCGCCCTCTTTCTTGATCGCCATCAGCGCGGGATGGAGCGAGGCGGCGAGCTGCACCACGATCGACGCGGTGATGTAGGGCATCACTCCAAGCGCGATCAGGCTCATGCGCTCCAGGCTGCCGCCCGAAAAGGTGTTGAACAGGTCGAGGATGCCACCGCGGGCCTGGTCGTAGAGGTCGGAAAGGATCAGCGGGTTGACGCCTGGCAATGGCACAAAGCTGAGGAAGCGGAATACGATCAGCGCTCCGACCGTGAACCAGATGCGCTGGCGTAGCTCGGTCGCCTTCGAGAAGTTCGAAAAATTGAGATTGCGGGCGAAACTGTCGGCGCGTGATGCCATTGTCTTTGAATGCCTTGTTCCCGGCGCCGGTCATTCGCCGGCTGACCCCCATGTGAAAGGGGCAATATAGTGAGCGGGCGGGGAATCCAAACCCCGCCCTGCACACTTATTCCTTGTCGGCGCCGTCTTCGGGCTTTGCAGAAGGCTTCTTCACAGGTGCCTTCTTCGCAGGCGCCTTCTTCTCGGCTGCCTCCGCCTTCTTCTTCGACGGCTTGGAGGACGGAGTCTTGACCTCGACGATCTCGACCGAGCCGCCAGCCTTTTCGACCGCGGCAACCGCGCCCTTCGACGCTCCGGCAACCTTGAAGGTAATCTTCGTGGTCAGTTCGCCCTTACCGAGCAAACGCACACCATCCTTGCCCCCGCGCGCGAGACCGGCGGCCCGCAACGCTTCGTGGTCGACCGGCTTCTTGGCGTCGAGCTTCTTGGCGTCGATAAATTTCTGCACCATGCCCAGGTTCACCTCGGCATAGTCCTTCGCAAAGGGGTTGTTGAAGCCACGCTTCGGCAAACGCATGTGAAGCGGCATCTGGCCGCCTTCGAAACCCTTGATGGCGACGCCCGAACGGCTCTTCTGGCCCTTCTGGCCGCGGCCACTGGTCTTGCCCTTGCCCGAGCCGATGCCCCGACCGACGCGCATTTTGCGGTGGCGGGCGCCCGCATTATCGCGGATGTCGTTCAGTTTCATAGTCTTGCACTCGCTTTCGCTTTGTTCGCGCTTTGGTTCTCATGAGCCCCAGCGGAGGCTGGAGCCTCAAGCCACAAGCGATGCGCCGGAGGCCTGAGGTCCCTGCCTCCGCAGGGACTCAGATCGTTACTCGACCACCGCCACCAGGTGCGGGATCTTGGCGATCGCGCCGCGCACCTCTGGGGTGTCTTGGCGCTCGACCACCTTATGCATCTTGCCGAGCCCGAGGCCCGTAAGGATCTTCTGCTGGCTCGCCGGACGGCGAATCGGCGAACCGACCTGCTTGATCTTAATGGTGCTCTTCTTGGCCATCGTGATTACTCCGCAATCGCTGCGGCGTCGGCTTCAGCCTCGGCCTCGCTCGCGCCGCCGCGACCGAGCAGGTCGGCGACTTTCTTGCCGCGCCGCTGGGCCACCGAGCGCGGGCTCGTCTGGTTCTGCAGCGCGTCGAAAGTGGCGCGGATCATGTTGTAAGGATTGGAGGTTCCGACCGACTTGGTCACCACGTCGGCAACGCCCAGGCTCTCGAACACGGCGCGCATCGGGCCGCCGGCGATGATGCCGGTACCTGCAGGCGCAGTGCGGACATTGACCTTGCCGGCACCGAAACGGCCCTTGCCATCGTGATGCAGCGTGCGCCCTTCCTTGAGCGGCACGCGGATCATCTTCTTCTTGGCAGCGGCAGTTGCCTTTGAAATCGCCTCTGGCACTTCGCGGGCCTTGCCGTGGCCGAAGCCCACGCGGCCCTGGCCGTCGCCGACCACCACCAGCGCGGCGAAGCCGAAGCGCTTACCGCCCTTCACCGTCTTCGAGACGCGGTTGATGTGGACGAGCTTCTCGATCAGCTCATCGCCGTCTTCCTCGTCACGCTGGCCACGTCCGCCACGGCGGTCGTCCCGGCGTCCACCGCGGCCACCCCGATCGCCACCACCGCGACCCCCGCGACCGCCGCGCGCCTGGCGCTGCGGAGCCGGAGCGCCGGACTCAGTCGGCTGAGTCTCGCTCGCCACCGTTTCCGCAGGCACTTTATCCGCTTCTTCGGCAGCCGGAGCTTCTGCAGCCTGGACCTCTTCTGCCTTGGTTTCCTCGGTCGGTGCCTCGGCGGCTTTCACCTCTTCGGCCTTCGTTTCCTCGGTCGCGGCTTCCGCCTTGACTTCGGCTTCGGGGGTCTCGTCGGTTTTCTTTTCGTCAGCCATCATCAGAACTCCAGCCCGCCTTCGCGGGCGGCATCGGCCAGCGCCTTGACGCGGCCATGGAACAGGTAGCCGCCGCGATCGAACACGACGGTGGTCACACCGGCTTTCTTGGCGGCAGCGGCGATGTCCTTGCCTACCTTGGCAGCGGCATCGAGGTTGGCACCCGAGGCCTTGTCGCCCAGCGTAGAAGCGGCGGCCAGCGTGTTGCCCGCCGCGTCGTCGATGATCTGCGCATAGATGTGACGGCCCGTGCGATGGACCGACAGACGCGGACGCTCGCCCCCGCGGCGCTTCAGCGCGGTGCGGACACGCCGGCGGCGGCGTTCGAATAGGGATAGCTTGGCCATCTTACTTCTTCTTCCCTTCCTTGCGGAAGACATACTCGCCGCGATACTTGATGCCCTTGCCCTTATAGGGCTCCGGCTTCCTCCAGCGGCGAATTTCGGCCGCAAACTGGCCGACCTTCTGCTTGTCGATACCGGAGACCTCGACCGTGGTCTGATCCGGCGTCTTCACCTCGATGCCTTCCGGCACCTCGACGTCGACATCGTGACTATAGCCGAGCTGCAACCTGAGGTTCTTCCCTTGCGCCTGCGCGCGATATCCGACGCCGGAAATTTCCAGCACCTTGGTAAAACCGTCGGTAACGCCTTCGACCAGGTTCGACACGAGCGTGCGCTGCATGCCCCAATAAGAGCGTGCCTGCTTGCTGTCATTCGCCGGATTGACCTGGATCTCGGCCTCTTCGACCTTGTAATCGATGAGGTCGGACAGGCCCAGGGAAAGGGTGCCCTTGGGACCCTTCACGCTCAGCGTGCCGTTTTCGATACTGGCGGTGACGCCGCTCGGCATCGCCACCGGTTTCTTGCCGATGCGGCTCATCAGAACACCTCCGCAAGCACTTCGCCGCCGACATTCTGGGCGCGGGCTTCGGCATCCGAGAGCACGCCCCTGGGGGTCGAGACGATGGTGATGCCAAGGCCATTGCGTACATTCGGCAGCTCCTTGCTGCCCGAATAGACGCGCCGGCCCGGCTTGGAGACGCGGGCGACATGTTTGATCGCGGGTTCGCCCTCGAAATATTTGAGTTCGATCCGCAGCGCCTTGTGCCTGCCGCTCAAATCCTCGGTGTAACCGCGGATGAAACCCTCACGCTGGAGGACCTCGAGGACATTGGCACGCAGCTTCGACGCCGGCGAGAGGACGGAATCCATCTTCGCCTGCTGGCCGTTGCGGATACGGGTGAGCATATCGCCCAGGGGATCGGTCATAGCCATCTGTCAGATCCTCACCAGCTCGACTTGGTCACGCCCGGGATCAGGCCTTTATTGGCCAGATCGCGCAACTCGATACGGTTCAAGCCGAACTTGCGGTAATAGCCGCGGGGGCGGCCGGTGGTGGTGCAACGGTTGCGCACGCGCGTCGGGTTCGCGTTGCGCGGAATCTCCGCCATCTTCAGGCGAGCCATCAGACGCTCGGTCTCGTCGAGCGACGCGTCGTCCGCAGCCGCCTTCAGCCTTGCGTACTTGGCCGCATATTTCTTGACGAGCTTCTTGCGCCGCTCGTTCTTGTTGATGGAACTCAGTTTCGCCATGGACTTAAGCTCTCTTCCTCGGCCGCTTACGCGGCCTCCTTTTCTTCTGCGGCTTCTTCAGCCGGGAACGGGAAACCGAACAGGCGCAGCAGTTCGCGCGCTTCTTCGTCGGTCTTCGCGGTGGTGGTGACGATGATGTCCATGCCCCGAACCTTCTCGATCTTATCGTAGGAGATTTCTGGGAAGACGATCTGTTCCTTCAGGCCCATCGCATAATTGCCGTGCCCGTCGAAGCTCTTCGGGTTGACGCCGCGAAAGTCGCGGACGCGCGGCATGGCGATGGTCACCAACCGGTCGACGAACTCGTACATGCGGTCGCGGCGCAAGGTCACCTTGCAGCCGATCGGCATGCCCTCGCGCAGTTTGAACTGCGCGATCGACTTCTTCGCCTTTGTGATCACCGGCTTCTGGCCCGAGATCAGCTCCATTTCCTCGGCGGCGGTCTGGACCTTCTTCTTGTCCTGACTGCCTTCGCCCACGCCCATGTTGAGCGTGACTTTCTCGAGCCTGGGAACCTCAAGCCTGTTCGTGTAGCCGAACTTCTCGGTCATCGCCTTGACGATCACCTCGTCATAGCGCTGCTTGAGGCGCGGATTATACTTGTCAGCCATCGATGGTCTCCCCGGACTTGACGGCCACGCGGACCTTCTTACCGTTCTTTTCCTCGAAACGGACGCGAGTAGGCTTGCCGTCCTTGGGATCTGCGACCGCGACCTTGCTGATCGCCATCGGCGCCTCGGACCGGTCGATCCCGCCCTGCGGGTTCGTCTGCGTCGGCTTGCGGTGGCGGGTGGCAATGTTGACGCCCTGCACCACGACCTTGCCGTCACGCGGCAGAACCTGCTTCACGGTGCCGCTCCTGCCCTTGTCCTTGCCGGACAGGACTACGACGGTGTCACCCTTCTTGATCTTCGCGGCGGCCATCAGAGCACCTCCGGAGCGAGCGAGATGATCTTCATGAAGCCCTTGCCGCGCAGTTCGCGAACGACCGGACCGAAGATGCGGGTGCCGATCGGCTCCTCGCTCTTGTTCACCAGAACGGCGGCGTTGCTGTCGAAGCGGATCACGCTGCCGTCTGCGCGGCGGACGTCCTTCCTCGTGCGCACGATCACCGCGCGGTGAACGTCGCCCTTCTTCACACGGGCACGGGGCTGTGCTTCCTTGACGGAAACGACGATCACGTCGCCCACGCCGGCTGTGCGGCGCTTTGACCCGCCCAGCACCTTGATGCACTGCACCCGCTTGGCGCCGCTATTGTCCGCGACGTCGAGATTGGATTGCATCTGGATCATCGATCCGGTTCCTTCTCAATCGGCTTGCCGAAACCAGTCCGGCAGTTCCAAAAAACTTCAGTTCGGCAGGCTCAGTTGCCCGCTTCCTCGACTTCGATATCGGCTTCGACGGCCTCGCCCCTGCTGGCGCGGACGCGGTCCAGCACCTTCCAGGTCTTGGTCTTCGAAATCGGACGGGTCTCTTCGATCCGCACGGTCTCGCCCGTCTTGAATTCGTTGCCCTCATCGTGGGCATGGTACTTCTTCGAACGCTGGATGATCTTGCCGTAAAGCGGATGCTTTACGCGGCGTTCCACCAGCACTGTGACGGTCTTGTCGGTCTTGTCGGAGACGACGGTCCCAGTAAGGATTCGTTTCGGCATCGTCTGGCTCCTTATGCCTTAGCCGGAGCGGCATTCGCGCGCTCGGTCTGCAGCGTCTTGATACGGGCGATATCGCGACGAACCTCGCGGATACGCGCCGGACGCTCGAGCTGATTGGTCGCGGCCTGGAAGCGCAGGTTGAACTGCTCCTTCTTCAGCTGGACCAGTTCGGTCTCGAGCTGGTCGTCGCTCTTGGTGCGAAAGTCTTCAAACTTCGACATCATTCGCCTCCCAGGTGCGAGGTATCGCCCAGGCGGGCAACGACCTTGGTCTTGATCGGCAGCTTCATCGCCGCGCGTTCGAACGCCTCCGCGGCGAGCGGGCCGGTCACACCGTCCAGCTCGAACAGGATACGGCCCGGCTTCACGCGCGCGGCCCAGTATTCGATTGCGCCCTTACCCTTGCCCTGACGGACTTCGGCAGGCTTCTTCGTCACCGGCACGTCGGGGAAGATACGGATCCACAGGCGTCCCTGACGCTTGATGTGGCGCGTGATCGCCCGGCGCGCGGCCTCGATCTGGCGCGCAGTGATCCGTTCCGGTTCCAGCGCCTTGAGGCCGTAGGAGCCGAAATTCAGCGTCGAGCCACCCTTGGCGTTGCCATGGATACGGCCCTTGAACGCCTTGCGGAACTTGGTTTTTTTCGGTTGCAGCATTGCTCTTACCTAACCTCAGCGAGCCGGACGGACGCCGGAGGTTTGCGCCTCCATCATCAGCCGGTCCTGCGCCATCGGATCATGACCCATGATCTCGCCCTTGAAGATCCACACCTTGATGCCGATGATCCCGTAGGCGGTCAGCGCCTCGGCTTCGGCATAGTCGACATTGGCGCGCAGCGTATGCAGCGGCACCCGGCCTTCGCGATACCACTCGACGCGAGCGATTTCGGCGCCGCCAAGACGGCCGCCGCAAGTGATCTTGATGCCTTCCGCACCGAGGCGAAGGGCGGACTGCACCGCCCGCTTCATCGCCCGGCGGAATGCCACACGGCGAACCAGCTGGTCGGCGACACCTTGCGCAACGAGCTTGGAGTCGATCTCGGGCTTGCGGATCTCGACGATGTTGAGCTTCACTTCGCTCTCGGTCATCGTCGCCAGCTTGGAGCGCAGCTTTTCGATGTCCGCGCCCTTCTTGCCGATGATCACGCCGGGGCGCGCAGCATAGATCGATACGCGGCACAGCTTGGCCGGACGCTCGATCACCACCTTCGAGATCGCCGCCTGCGGCAGGCTCGAAGTGATGAACTTGCGGATCGCGATATCTTCCTTGAGCAGCTGCGCATAGTTCGCGCCTTCGGCGTACCAGCGGCTGTCCCAGGTGCGGTTGATTTGCAGCCGCAGGCCGATCGGATTGCTTTTATGACCCATGATCAGGCCTCCTCATCTTCGCGAACGACGATGCGCAGCCGGCTGAACGGCTTCAGGATGCGCGTCGACTTACCGCGGCCGCGGGTGTGGAAGCGCTTCATCGTCACCGACTTGCCGACGCTGGCCTCGGCAACGACCAGCGCGTCAACGTCGAGATTATGGTTGTTCTCGGCATTGGCGATCGCGCTGGCGAGTACCTTCTGGGCCTCGCGCGCCATCGCCTTCTTCGAAAAGGCAAGAATGCTGATCGCCTCTTCGGCCTTCTTCCCGCGGATCAGTTCGGCAACGAGATTGAGCTTCTGCGCCGAACCACGGATAGTGGTGCCGACGGCCAGCGCTTCGTTGTCGCCAACGCGGCGGGGTGACTTTGCCTTGCCCATTATCGCCTGCCCTTCTTGTCGGCAGCATGACCGGGGAAGTTGCGCGTGGGCGCGAACTCGCCAAGCTTGTGGCCAACCATTTCCTCACTGACCGAGACGGGCACGAATTTCTGCCCGTTATAGACGCTGAAGGTCAGGCCGACGAAATCCGGCAGGATCGTGCTCCGGCGCGACCAGGTCTTGATCGGCGCACGGCCACCGGATTCCTGTGCTACCTGCGCCTTCTTGAGCAGGTGCAGGTCGACAAACGGGCCCTTCGAGACGGAACGTGCCATTCTCGCTTACCTCTTCTTCTTCGCGTGACGCGAACGGATGATCATCTTGTCCGTCTGCTTGTTGTGGCGGGTGCGGGCACCCTTGGTCGGCTTGCCCCACGGCGTGACCGGGTGGCGGCCACCCGACGTGCGGCCTTCACCGCCGCCATGCGGATGGTCGACCGGGTTCTTGGCAACGCCGCGTGTCAGCGGGCGTTTGCCCTTCCAGCGGGTGCGGCCGGCCTTGGCAAAGTTCTGGTTGCCATTGTCCGGGTTCGACACCGCGCCGACCGTACCCATGCAATCGCCGCGCAGATAACGCTGCTCGCCCGAATTCAGGCGGACGATCACGAGGCCGCGGTCACGACCGACGATCTGCACATAGGTGCCGGCCGAACGGGCGATCTGGCCACCCTTGCCCGGCTTCATCTCGACATTGTGGCAGATCGTGCCAACCGGCATCTGCGACATCAGCATCGCATTGCCCGGCTTCACATCGGTTTTCTCGCCGGCGATGACCTTGTCACCCGGGGCCACGCGCTGCGGGCACAGAATGTAGGCCTTCTCGCCGTCGGCATACTGCACGAGCGCGATGAAGGCGGTGCGATTGGGATCGTATTCGATCCGTTCGATCGTGCCTTCCACATCCCATTTGCGCCGCTTGAAATCGACGTAGCGATATTTCTGCTTATGGCCGCCGCCAATGCCGCGCGAAGTCACGTGGCCCTTATTGTTGCGGCCGCCGGTCTTGCGCTTGCCTTCGGTAAGCGACTTTTCCGGCTTGCCCTTCCACAGGGCCGACTTGTCGACCAGGATCAGGCCGCGCCGTGCCGGGCTCGTCGGTTTATAATTCTTGAGTGCCATTATCCGGTCCTCAGATTCCGCCAGTGATGTCGATCGGATCCTGGCCTTCAACCAGTGTCACAATCGCTTTTTTCACGTCGCTGCGCTTGTAGGGCTTGCCCTTCCAGCGCTTGGTTTTGCCCTTGACCACGATCGTGTTCACACTCTTCACCTTGGTGTTGAAGAGAGCTTCGACCGCTTCCTTGATCTGCGGCTTGGACGCATCGCCCGCCACCTTGAAGACGACCGCATTATTCTCCGAGAGAAGAGTCGACTTTTCAGTGATATGCGGCGCAACGATCACGTCGTAATGGCGCGCAGCTGCTTCGCTTTTCTTAGCCATTGAACCGCGCCTCCAGTTTCTCGACCGCGTCCTTGGTGAGGACCAGCGTGTCGTGCTTCAGGATGTCGTAGACATTGGCGCCGATTGCCGGGAGGCAGTTGACACCCTTCAGGTTGCCAGCAGCCAGCATGAAGCTTTCCGCAACGGCGTCGCCGTCGATCACCAGCACCTTGCCATTGTAACCGGCCTTGCCGAAAGCCTCGGCCAGCGCCTTGGTCTTGGCATCCTTGAGATCCAGGCTGTCCACCACGACCAGGCCGTCCTTCGCCTTGCTCGACAAGGCCATCTTGAGGCCGAGCGCGCGGACCTTCTTGTTCAGCGACACGCTGAAGTCGCGCTTGCGCGGGCCATGAGCCTTGCCGCCGCCAATGAAGATCGGGGCCTTGCGGTCGCCATGGCGGGCCGTGCCGCCGCCCTTCTGCTTGCCGTACTTCTTGCCGGTGCGGGCAACGTCGGAGCGCTCGCGAGCCGGGCGGGCGGTGCCGCGACGATTCTCGAGCTGCCAGGTGACGACCCGATGCAGGATATCGGCGCGCGGCTCGACACCGAAGACGGCATCGTCGAGTTCGATGTCGCCGGCGGCCTTGCCGTCGATTTTCTGGACCTTGACCTTCACGATCAGGACTCCTTGCCTTCGTCGGTCTCGGGCTTGGAGCCCTCTTCCGGTTTGTTTTCGTCGCCTTTGGCCGGTGTCACATCGTCGCCCGCGCCGGCTTGCTGCTCGGAGAGAAGCTCCGCCTGCTGCTCGGGCGAGATCTGCTCGTGGACTTCGTGCTCCGCCGCGGTTTCGACCAGGCCGGCAGGCGCTTCCTCGTGATGTGGCTCGCTGGACTTGTCGCCAAGAATCGCGCCGGGGAACGGCGCGCCTTCCGGCATCGGCAGCTTCACCGCATCGCGGACCAGCAGCCAGCCGTTCTTCGCGCCCGGGACCGAACCCTTGACGAAGATCAGGCCGCGATCGGCATCGGTACGAACGATCTCGAGATTCTGCTGGGTGCGCTGACGGTCGCCCATATGGCCGGCCATCTTCTTGTTCTTGAAGACCTTGCCCGGATCCTGGCGGTTACCGGTCGAACCGTGCGAGCGGTGTGAGAGCGAGACGCCGTGCGTTGCGCGAAGGCCGCCGAAACCCCAGCGCTTCATGGCGCCAGCAAAGCCCTTGCCCTGCGTGTGCCCGGTGATGTCGACCATCTGTCCGGCGACGAAATGTTCGGCACTGATCGCTGCGCCGACCGGCAGCAGCCCTTCTTCGCTTTCCAGGCGGAACTCGGCGACGCGCTTCTTCAGCGGCACCTGCGCCTTGGCGAAATGCTCACGCTGCGGCTTGGCAACGTTCTTCTGCTTGGCTTCACCCGCGCCCAGCTGGACGGCAAAGTAACCGTCGTTCGCGGCCGTACGGTGCGAAACCACCTGGCAACCTTCAAGCGCCAGGACGGTGACCGGCACGTGGCGGCCATCCTCCTGAAACAGGCGGGTCATCCCGACTTTTTTCGCGATCACGCCAGTGCGCATGATCATACTCCTTGCAACAGAGGCACCTGGACCATTCCAGGTGCTTGCCAGCCCAATGATGTCATGCATCGCCCCGTCCGGGCTGAGTGCCCTCCGTCGAAGGAGAGCGAGACGGGGGACGCAGCCCGGCTTGGATCCCGTTAAAGGGCGCCGGCGGTATCCCTTTGTCAGTCGAAATTAAGCGAGCTTAATCTCGACATTCACACCCGCGGCAAGATCGAGCTTCATCAGCGCGTCGACCGTCTGGGCGTTGGGCTGCACGATGTCGAGCAGCCGTTTGTAAGTGCGGACCTCGAACTGCTCCCGCGACTTCTTGTCGATGTGCGGACCGCGGTTCACGGTGAATTTCTCGATACGCGTCGGCAGCGGAATGGGGCCACGGATCAGCGCGCCGGTGCGGCGTGCCGTGTCCGCAATTTCGCCAGTCGCCTGGTCGAGCACGCGGTGATCGAACGCCTTCAGGCGAATGCGGATATTCTGAGCTTCCATGTCCACTTACCGATGCGAAAGAGCCGAGGGGCAAACCGTCGAGGCCGACCCCAAACATAAAAGAGACCGCCCTTCCTCACCGGTTGCCCGGAAAAGGGACGGCCCCCTTCAAAAAACCTGGCCGGCAGAGACGAATCCCCGCCGGCGAGCAGGCCTATATTACTTCGTGATCTTGCTGACAACCCCCGAACCGACGGTCCGGCCGCCTTCGCGAATAGCGAAGCGCAGACCCTCGTCCATCGCGATCGGAGCGATCAGCTTGACGCCGATCGTGACGTTGTCGCCCGGCATGACCATCTCGGTGCCCTCGGGGAGGATCACTTCGCCGGTCACGTCGGTGGTGCGGAAGTAGAACTGCGGACGATAGTTGGCGAAAAACGGCGTATGACGGCCACCTTCGTCCTTCGACAGCACATAGACTTCCGCGCTGAACTCGGTGTGCGGATTGACCGAGCCGGGCTTCGCCAGCACCTGGCCACGCTCTACGTCGTCACGGCCGGTGCCGCGCAGAAGCGCGCCGATATTGTCGCCCGCTTCGCCGCGGTCGAGCAGCTTGCGGAACATCTCGACGCCGGTAACGATGGTCTTCTGCGTATCGCGGATACCAACGATCTCGACTTCGTCACCGACATTCACCACGCCGGTTTCGACACGGCCGGTCACCACGGTGCCGCGGCCGGAAATCGAGAACACGTCCTCGATCGGCATCAGGAACGGCTTGTCGACCGGACGATCGGGCTGCGGGATGTGCTCGTCAACGGCCTTCATCAGCTCGAGGATCGAGTTCTCGCCGATTTCCGGATCGCGACCTTCGAGAGCGGCCAGAGCCGAACCCTTGACGATCGGAATGTTGTCGCCGTCGAAATCGTAGCTGGAAAGCAGCTCACGGATTTCCAGCTCGACGAGTTCGAGGATTTCCTCGTCATCGACCTGGTCGACCTTGTTCATATAGACGACCAGCGCCGGCACACCGACCTGACGGGCAAGCAGGATGTGCTCACGGGTTTGGGGCATGGGACCGTCGGCGGCATTCACCACCAGAATGGCGCCATCCATCTGCGCCGCGCCAGTGATCATGTTCTTCACATAGTCGGCGTGGCCCGGGCAGTCGACATGCGCATAGTGGCGCGCGTCGGTTTCATATTCGACGTGAGCGGTCGAAATGGTGATGCCGCGCTCGCGCTCTTCGGGAGCCTTGTCGATATTCGCGAAATCGACCGGTGCGCCCAGCACCTTGGTGATCGCCGCTGTCAGCGTGGTCTTGCCATGGTCGACGTGACCGATGGTGCCGATGTTGCAGTGCGGCTTGGTCCGCTGAAATTTTTCCTTCGCCATTATCCTGGTTACCTTCTGTCTTTCGAATGTGAGAGTTCTGCTGGCGAGGCGGGCGCCCGCTGAATCAGGCGCCGCCCCTAGACCGTGCTTTGCGGTTAGGCAAGCTTCTCCTTGACTTCCTGCGCGACGTTGGCCGGCACTTCGTCATAATGCGCGAACTGCATCGTGTACTGGGCGCGGCCCTGGCTGAACGAACGCAGCTCGTTGACATAGCCGAACATGTTCGCGAGCGGCACCA
>DASWIR010000011.1:0-16477 GCA_036397575.1 Alteraurantiacibacter sp.
CGAGTCTTGTGGTCATGTTCTGTGTTCTGGTTTCAACGAATTGGCCTGCCGCTGCAAGCTAGGGCGCGTGGATGACATTTTCGAGCGAAGGAAATCCATCGGCGTGTCAGACCGGTTCCAGCGGATGATACAAGGCCGGAAGCGATTCGAGTTGGATCCTGTCACCGACCTGCACTTCTCCGCCTACCACAACCACCGCCATCACGCCCGCCTTTCGCACCAGCGACCCGTCCGAGCCCTTCCCGAGGACCGCCCGCATCAGGCCCGGTGCGAGGCCCTCAATCTGCCGGCAGGGATTCCTCAAGCCGGTGATCTCGATCACCGCTTCGCTGCCGAGCAACAGAGGAGTCCCGCGCGCGAGACCGAGGAGGTCGATGCCATGTGTGGCAATATTTTCGCCCAGTTTTCCCGGCGCGACCGAGAAACCCCGCTCAGCCAGCTCTTCGAACAATTCGGCATGAATCAGGTGGACTTGCCGCAGATTGGGAGCATCCGGCGTCTTGGCGATCCGCGAGAGATGCCGAACCGTTCGTCCGGAGTGAGCGTCTCCTTCCACACCCAGGCCGGCCAGCAGGCGGAACGCGCCGCATGGCTGCTTCGAGAAGCGATGCTCCCCGTCACGCGCCAATGCTGTCACCCAGGCTTCCATCTTGAGTTCGTGGCCCTTCTGAAAACGCTCCACAAGCCTTTCCTGCCGTCACTGCGCCATGCTAGGCGGGGCCATGGACAAGACCCACGGCCGCGGGAAGGACTGAACCCTTGGCGCTCCACCCACAGTTCGGCCGCTTGCGCCTGCCCGTGATCGGCGCACCGCTGTTCATTATCTCGCATCCGGCATTGGTCATCGCGCAATGCAAAGCGGGAATCGTCGGCAGCTTCCCGACGCTCAATGCGCGGCCCACGAGCCAGCTCGAGGAATGGCTGCACGAGATCACCGAAACGCTGGTGGCGCATGACCGCGACTATCCGGATCGTCCAGCCGGGCCCTTCGCATGCAATCTCATCGTCCACCGTTCCAATCCACGGCTGGAGGCGGACGCGCAGATCCTCGCCAAGTGGAAGCCGCCGGTGGTGATCACATCGCTGGGTGCGCGCGAGGATGTGAACGATCTCGTCCATTCATGGGGCGGAATTGTGCTTCACGATATCATCAACGACCGCTTTGCGCACAAGGCGATCGAGAAAGGCGCAGACGGGCTGATTGCTGTGGCGGCCGGCGCGGGCGGCCATGCAGGTGCGCTGTCGCCCTTTGCACTGGTGCAGGAAATCCGCGAGTGGTTCGACGGACCACTGGTGCTGTCGGGCGCAATTGCCCACGGCCGCTCGATCCTCGCCGCGCAGGCAATGGGCGCGGACCTCGCCTATATCGGCTCAGCCTTCATCGCGACCGACGAAGCGCGCGCGCAGCAGGCCTACAAAGAGGCGATTGCCGAAGGCCGAGCGTCGGACATCGTCTATTCCAACCTCTTCACTGGTGTGCACGGCAATTACCTGCGAGCCTCAATCGAGGGAGCGGGGCTCGATCCCGAAAACTTGCCCGAAAGCGATCCGACCAAGATGGATTTCAGCCAGGTGACCGGAAGCGAAGCCAAAGCCTGGAAGGACATATGGGGATCCGGCCAGGGGATCGGTGCCGTTAAATCGGTTGGACCGGTCGCCGTGCTGGTCGACCGGCTGGAGTGCGAATATCGGGAAGCGAAGGCCGTACTGGCTTCAATTACAAATTGAATTTCAGCGCTCTCGACGGCCGGGCACGCCGCGAAACGCGACCGCAAACTCAAGCAGGCCAGACCCTGACGAATTTGCCGTTTGGCGACGGCGCCAGCAGCAGACGGTTTCCGTTAGGCAATTCAAAATAGGTTTCCCGTTCCAGTCTGCTTTCATCGAGCAGCTTGTTGACCAGCCTGGCTGCAAGCCGAGTTGCTGCTTTGCAATCGTCCGCCAGTTCCGGTTCGATGCGCAGTTCCTGACCAGTAAAAAAGGCCATGCCCACGCTCTGCATTCCGCCATCGGGCGTCGGCTTCAAAGCCGTCAACCCGAGTGCGGGAAATGGGCCGCCTTCAAGCCAGTGCGTGATCGAGGAGCGGAAATAGGATGGCGAAATACAGCTGACCGCCGGCTGCCAGGCAAGCGCCTTCACTCCCGGCAACTCGGACAGCTGCGCCCCGAGCCAGCACATCGTCCGTACGACAGGCATCATGGCTTCTCCGCCGCGCAAATGCGGTCCTGGCACCAGCGTAATTGCCTCGAATGGCTTTCTGGCCCAAGCGTCGGCCTCCCCTTCGAGATCGACCAGATGCTCGCATCGCGATCGGGGCGCCGCCTTGCCGGGTTCCAGCCCGGCTAGGTCGAATACCAGCCCATTGGCAAGCAATTCGAGCCGATGTCCGTCAGCCTCCCCGAAATGCGAGTGCGTGCCGGCCTGCGGGGAACTGACCGAGAAACCTTCGGTCCGTTCTTTCAGCGCAACGATCGACGACGCGTCCGGCCGGGCGGCCGGGGCAAACAACACGGACAAATGGCCGGCAGGCTTTGCTATAGTAATGATATCCCCCGATACCCATGCGCGGATCTTTCATCCGATAGGCCGGTTACTGGTTCGAAAGCTACCCGGCGTCGAGTCCCGCAGTAACGAATTGCTCCGTTTTGGATCTTTTTGGTCAGGCTCCATCTCAAAGGGCGGGATTTCGATATTCGGCAGAGGCCTGGCCGGCATGGCGTCCACCCTTCCCTGCGCTCGGGAAGTGGGATAGTCCGGCGCCCGATGGCTTCTTCCTTCGCCAACAATGTGTGCGGCATCGAACGGTCATTGACCGGCCGGGCCTGGCGGTGGCGCGCCGGCAATGGCGCATTCGATATTCCATCCGGCGGCGGCGGTGACGATCTTGTCGTACAACTGCTGCTAGCGCGCGGCGTCGACCGTGCCGATATTGCTCGGCACCGCGAACCGCGAATCAAGAGCTTCCTTCCCGATCCCTCTGCATTTCGCGACATGGATGCAGCAGCCGATCGGCTGGCCCAGGCGGTACTGTCGAATGAGCGGGTTACGATCTATGGCGACTACGACGTCGACGGAGCGACCAGCGCAGCGCTCATGATCCGTTTCCTCGGGATGCTCGACCACAAGGCCGGGCACTATATTCCCGACCGGCTTCTCGAAGGCTATGGCCCCAGCGGCGAGGCGCTGGTGAAGCTGGCCGAAGAGGGTACGAGCCTGATCGTTACTGTCGATTGCGGAGCCATGGCGCACGAGGCGCTCACGGCGGCCCGTGACGCAGGTGTGGATGTCGTGGTGGTAGACCACCACAAATGCTCCGCCGACCTGCCGCCTGCGGCAGCCATGGTGAATCCGAACCGGCTCGACGAAAGCGAGATCGGTG
Organism: Alteraurantiacibacter sp.; assembly: GCA_036397575.1. Classification (GTDB taxonomy): domain Bacteria; phylum Pseudomonadota; class Alphaproteobacteria; order Sphingomonadales; family Sphingomonadaceae; genus DASWIR01. The sequence continues at coordinate 3,381 of DASWIR010000011.1, forward strand.
CGGCACATGGCCATCTCGCTGCAGTTGGCGTCGCCTTCTTGCTGGTCATCGCTATCACGCGCGTCTTGCGGGAACGGGGATTTTTCGCAACCCGCGAGGAACCCGACCTCATATCGTTGCTCGATCTTGTGGCGCTGGGCACGGTGGCCGATGTCGCCAAGATACATGGGCTCAACCGCGCTTTCGTTGCCCAGGGCCTCAAGGTGATGGCGCGGCGAAACCAGGTGGGCATGGCCGCCTTGATAGATGCGAGCAGGATCAACAGATCGCCCAAATGCAGCGATCTTGGCTTTGCACTTGGTCCCAGGATCAATGCCGGCGGCCGCGTGGGGCAGGCCGACCTCGGCGTCCGCCTGCTGACCACGGAGGATCCGGAGGAAGCCCGCGCCATCGCCGCACAGCTCAACCAGTTCAACGAGCAGCGCCGCGCGATCGAAGCGGAAGTCCAGGCTGCAGCCGAAGAGCTGCTCTCGGCACAGCACAATCGTTCTGTAGTGGTGCTGGCAGCCCCGGGCTGGCATCCGGGTGTGATCGGGATTGTGGCCGGGAGGATCAAGGAGAAGGTCGGCAAGCCAGCGATCGTTATTGCTCTCGATGCCGATGGAGCCGGCGTGGGCAAGGGTTCGGGCCGGTCGGTCAGCGGAGTGGACCTTGGCGCCGCGATCATTTCCGCGCGCGAAGCTGGGCTCCTGGTCGCGGGAGGCGGACATGCGATGGCGGCCGGGCTGACGATCGATGCTGAGCGGCTCGGCGAATTCTGCGACTGGGTTGACGAGCGGCTCGCCACCACTGTCAGCAAGGCGCGCGAAAGCCAGGAACTGGCTCTCGATCTTTCGCTCGCACCTGGCGGGCTGGTGCCCGACCTGGTCGAGCTGATGGAAGAAGCCGGGCCTTTCGGCGTCGGCTGGCCTTCCCCGCGTATTGCGGTCGGCCCAGTCCATCTGGTGAAGGCGGATATTGTCGGCAAGGACCATGTGCGCGCCATCGCCCGCGGTGAAGACGGGGCGAGTTTCAAGGCCATGGCTTTCCGCAGCGCCGAGACCGAACTCGGCCAGGCGCTGCTCAATGCCCACGGACGCCGTCTATGGCTCGCGGGGCGGCCGAAGATCGACGATTGGGGAGCACGGCAGCAGGCGGAATTGCATGTCGAAGATGCCGGCTGGGCTCAATGACAATCGCAGGACTTGACCACCCTGCCCCTCAACCCTAAGGCGCGGCTCGCAATGCTGGCCCCTTCGTCTAGCGGTTAGGACGCGGCCCTTTCACGGCTGAAACACGGGTTCGATTCCCGTAGGGGTCACCACCCATTGCAACGCCCGCCAAGCGTGATCCATGGCCCCTTCGTCTAGCGGTTAGGACGCGGCCCTCTCACGGCTGAAACACGGGTTCGATTCCCGTAGGGGTCACCACCGGCACATAACCTTGTCACACAAGCAATTGGCGCTGGCGGGGTTCGCCCGTGCTGGCTAAGGCGCCACCCGATGCAAGGCGGCAATTCTCTTCCCATTGGCGGACTGACGCTGGCCATTGTCGGCACGGGCGGCATGCTTCTCGCGGGGGCCGACCCGATACTGGCGAGCGCCGTGGCAATATTGTGGGTCGGCTCGCTCTGGCTCTCGCGCCCCGAACCACCCCAGCCCCGCCCCGCGAGCGACAATCTGCGCCTGAGCCGTGATGGAATCCGCAACCTGATCGAACAGTTTTCCCTCCCGCTTCTGCTGGTTGACCGCGACCGGATCATCCACGCCAATGTCCACGCGCGCGAAGTACTCGGCTCCCATGTGATCCGACAGGACGCTCGTGTCGCATTGCGCCATCCGCAAGCAATTGCCCTGCTTGATGAACCTAGAGGCGGCACAGCGACGATCAGGGGGATGTTCGGTTCCAACTCCATCTGGCAGATGACCCGCCAGCCGGTTGACGAGCGGTACTGGTTGATCGAACTGCACAACCGGACGGCCGAAGCCGATATCAGCCGTGCACATACCGATTTCGTCGCCAATGCCAGCCATGAGCTGCGTACACCGCTGGCATCGATCATCGGCTATCTCGAAACGCTGGTAGACGATGACGACCAGGTCGACGCCAAGACCGCTCATCGTTTCCACGAGACGGTTTTGCGAGAGGCCCTTCGCCTGCGTTCTCTGGTTTCCGATCTCATGTCGCTGTCGCGAGTCGAGGCGGAAAAGCATGAACCGCCCGCCGCTCTGCTCGATCTTGCCAAGCTGACGCAAAAGGCCGCGACCGATGCTGCCAATGCGGCGGGTACGGATCGTGTCGTCGTTCGCACCGGAGACGCAGAGGCGTTGATCAAAGGCGACCGGCAGCAGCTCGAACAGCTGGTCCGCAACCTGGTGGACAATGCGCTCAAGTATGGCGATCCCGAGCAGCCGGTCGATGTCGCGGTCACCACCGAGCAGGGCGGGCGTGCCCAGCTAACCGTCACAGATCGGGGTGAAGGGATCGCAGCGGAGCATCTCCCCCATCTGACGCGGAGATTTTATCGTACCGATCCGGGGCGCAGCCGCGCTGCGGGAGGCACGGGCCTGGGCCTTGCAATCGTGAAGCACATTGTCGAGCGCCATCGCGGGCGCCTCGATATCGATAGTAAGCAAGGCCTCGGCACGACGGTGACAGTCCGCTTCCCGGTCGCAGAAGGCTGAACGATGGCCGCGCGGCGGCCTTGTCCACCGATTGTCCACAGCCAATCCGGTCGCGCGAACCGAATGTCACAAAACTGCAATGCAACGGTCATAGCTGGCACACTCTATCGTAACACAAACGTAAAGAGAGAGGCGCCGATGCGCAGTATCACCTTGGTTGCCGCCGCGATTGGCAGCACTTGCTGGACGGTTCCCGCGCTCGCCCAGTCGGACGAAACGTCCGGGATCGAAGCCGAACTGGCAGCGATGCGTGCACAAATGGCCGAAATGGCCGCCCGCATGGAAGCCTTGGAGGGCGAACTTACCGCGACCAAGGCCGAAGCCGCCGCCGCTAGCGAGCAGGCCGGCGTTGCCGTCGCTTCCGCGGCAGCGGCCGAGGAGAATGCGCAGGCGGGAACAGAAATCGCATGGAAGGGCGCACCGGAATTCTCCGGCAAAGGCGGCTGGTCGTTCAAGCCGCGTGGGCGCATACAGGTCGACGCCGGGGCCGTGAACGCTCCTGATTCCGCCAGCTATGAAGACGGCTTCGGCAGCGAGATCCGCCGCGCCCGTCTCGGTGTGGAAGGCGATGTACCGGGCGGTTTCGGCTACAAGTTCGAAATCGATTTCGCCGGCAATGCGGTAGAGGTCGCCGACGCGCTGCTCAGCTACAGCGATGGCGGGCTGAAACTGACCGCCGGGCATCAGAACAATTTCCAGTCCCTCGAGGAACTGACGAGCAGCCTCCACACCTCTTTCATCGAGCGGGCAGCGTTCACCGACGCATTCGGCTTCGAGCGCCGCGTCGGCGCATCGGTCGAATATGCGGGAAAGGCGGTGCTGGTGCAGGCCGGACTGTTTTCCGACAATATCGCCGACCTACCCGACGACCGGGCGTGGAGCGCCGATGGCCGGGTGGTGTTTTTCCCGAAGGTCGGCAGTGCACAACTGCATCTGGGCGGATCGATCCACTATACCGGACGTGAGGCGGGCAGCACTGTTCGCTACCGTCAGCGGCCCTTCGTTCACTTCAACGGTACGCGCTTCGTCAATACCGGCGCGATGACTGCCGATTCAGAGACTGGATACGGCCTCGAAGCGGCAGGTATTTTCGGTCGCTTCCACGCGACCGGCGAAGCCTTCTGGCAGCATGCCGACCTGCCCGGCATGGCTATCGATCCGACCTTCTTCGGCGCCTATGCCGAAGCCGGATTCTTTCTCACTCCCGGAGACCGGCGAGGCTACAAGGGCGGCAAGTTCGACCGCGTGAAGCCTAGGAACCCACTGAACAAGGGCGGCATGGGCGCACTACAGATCAATCTGCGCTACGACCATCTCGACCTGGTCGATGCGGGGATCGTTGGCGGCGTGCAGGACAGCTATGCCGTCTCGTTGGTGTGGACGCCGACAGATTATACGCGCTTTCTGATCAACTATGCCCGCAACCAGATCGACCAGTCGATCTTCCCGGTGGCGGGAGGCGACACTTCATACGCAGTCGACGCAGTCGGGGTCCGCGCCCAGGTCGACTTTTGACAGACCGCGCGGTTGGCTCCGCGACAGCGAATGTCCATCATATGTCGCGGGACCGTAACACAGCCATTTTAGTGCCAACCCAGAACAAGGGGTAAACCAATGAAAATCAACCTTCGCATATCCGTTGCGGCACTGGCCGCACTCTCGCTGGCCGCCTGCGGAGGCGGCAGTACCGAATCGCGGGATTCTATCCGCGCGGTCGGCTCCTCGACAGTGTTCCCATTCGCCAAGCTCGTTTCGGAAAGCTTCGTGCGCGCAAATCCCGAATTCGGTTCGCCGATCATCGAATCGACCGGCACCGGTGGCGGCATGAACCTTTTCTGCTCCGGCGTTGGCGCAGACACGCCCGATATCACTCATGCCTCGCGGCGAATGAAGGTGAGCGAGTTCGAGCGATGCCAGGCCAATGAAGTGACCGACATCACCGAAATCCAGGTTGGCATGGACGGTATCGCCTTCGCTTCCGCGCAGGGCGGCATCACGATGAACCTGACGCCGGAACTCGTCTACCGCGCGATCGCTGCCAATCCCTATGGCGGCGAGCAAACGGCGAGGAACTGGTCTGACGTCGATCCCTCGCTCCCCAACAAACCGATTCTCGTCTACGGGCCGCCGTCGACCAGCGGCACGCGCGATGCGTTGAAGGAACTGATTCTCGAGGCCGGCTGCAGTGCCAACCCGGATATGGCAGCGCTCAAAGAAAGTGACGAGGACCGTTACGAGCAGGTCTGCACAGAGATCCGCGCGGACGGCGCTTACGTCGACCAGGGCGAGCAGGACAATCTCATCGTCCAGAAGATCGAAGGCAATGCCGACGCAGTGGGGATATTCGGCTATTCTTACCTTGAAGAGAATGCCGACAAGGTGCAGGGCCTGCCCATGAACGGGGTCGATCCGACCTACGAGAACATCGCCAGCTTCACTTATCCGGGAGCACGCCCCTTGTTCATCTATGTCAAGAATGCCCATCTGGAGGCGATTCCCGGCCTCAGGGAGTATGTCGGTCAATGGACGGGCATGTGGGGCCTGGATGGTCCGCTGGCAGGGATCGGATTGGTGGTGAATCCGGATGACGCGATGGCCAAGGCCAATTCGGCTGCGAGCGAATTCACCAAGCTAACCTCCGAAGATCTGCAGTAAGACAAGCGTGAACCGATGTCGCCGGCCGTCCTGATACTCCTCGCCCTCGGCTTGGGCTTGACTGGATGGCTGGCGGCCCGCGCGCGCGCGCGCGCGTTCCGGCGCGCCGCTCCCGGAGGACGGATTTCCGCGCTGCCCTCATATCATGGCTGGTATGTCGCGGCATGGATCGCGATTCCCACGCTGCTGTTCCTGGCGATCTGGAGCTTCGCCGCACCGCAGCTGGTCCTGACATCGGTGTTGGCCGATCCCGCCGCTGCCAACCTTCCCGAGTTCGGCTTCCAGCGCGATCGCCTGCTGAGCGAGGCGCGAGCCGTTGCGGCCGGAGCGGCACCCACAGTGTTCAACCAGAACGCGCAGCCTCTGGTTGCGCCCTTTCGCGCAGCGATCGGCCGATACGAAGCCATTGGGCTCATCGTGACCATTCTGATCGCTTTTGCCGGCGGAGCATGGTCGTTCACGCGCTTGCGCCCCGGCTTCGCCGCTCGCACCAAGGTGGAACGGGCCGTGATGGGGCTGCTGCTACTGGCTTCGCTGGTGGCGATCCTGACGACGCTCGGCATTTTAGTCAGCCTTGTGTTCGAGACGATCCGCTTCTTCGGCATGGTCTCGCCGATAGACTTCCTGTTCGGAACCCATTGGGGACCCGACCCGATGGGCAGCGCCGAGAATCCCGATCCCTCGCGCTACGGCGCCATCCCGCTGCTCTGGGGGACGATCTATATCGGCGCGATCATCGCCATGATCGTGGCCATCCCGTTGGGATTGATGAGCGCGATCTACCTCACCCAATATGCCAGCAAGCGCGCACGCAAGGTCGTCAAGCCTACGCTGGAGATCCTCGCCGGCGTGCCGACCGTGGTCTACGGCTATTTCGCCGCGCTGACAGTGGCCCCGGCAGTACGGGATGCGGCGCAGGCCATCGGCATAACCAACGCATCCAGCGAGAGCGCACTGGCCGCAGGGCTCGTCATGGGAGTGATGATCATTCCCTTCGTCTCCTCGATGGCCGACGATTCCATAGCAGCCGTGCCGCAAGCCATGCGCGACGGAAGTCTGGCCCTCGGTGCGACCACCAACGAGACGATCCGCCGCGTGCTGGTGCCTGCCGCCCTTCCCGGCATTGTCGCCGGAGTGATGCTCGCGGTCAGCCGCGCAATCGGCGAGACGATGATCGTGGTGATGGCGGCGGGCGCCGCAGCCAACCTCTCCGCCAATCCGCTGGAGGCGATGACCACTGTCACCTTCCAGATCGTGGCCATGCTGACGGGCGAAGGCAGTTTCGACCATCCGGCGACCCTCAGCGCCTTCGCTCTCGGCTTCGTGCTGTTCCTGGTGACGCTCGGGCTCAATATCATTGCGCTGCGCGTCGTGAAGAGGTTCCGCGAAGCCTATGAATGAGATGCGCGCGCCTACCCGCACGCCGGCATTCGAGGCCAGGCTGAAGAAGCGCTATGCGGCCGAACGCCGTTTTCGCGCCCTCGGCCTCGCGGCGATCCTGTTTTCGGTCGCTATGCTGGCATTCCTGCTTGTAGCCATGACGATCAACGGCTTTGCCGGCTTCCAGCGTGCAGAGCTCGCCGTTCCGATCGACTTCAGGGAGGCAGGCCTTTCCGCAAGCGCTCCAGCGGCCAATAAGGGTGCCGCGATAGGTGCCCTGGAAGTACAAGGCCTGCCGGCCGTAATCGATTTCTTTGCCGAGCAATCGCTCGGCGCCGAAGGCGCGGCGCAGCTTTCCCCGCAAGCGTGGCGCGTCGCGGCGGAGCGAATCCTGGACGATCCTTCAATCCTGCAGCGCGAAGCGGTGCTGCAACTGCCTGCTACCGACGATCTGGCCGCGGCTTTATCGGGTGGAGGCGCTGCAACGCTGCAGCCGCTTGCCCGGGAGCTCGAGGCCGAGGGTAAACTCGATGCCAATTTCGATCCCGGCTTCCTCAGCCGTTCCGACGCCACCGATCCGCAGATGGTCGGTATCTGGGGAGCGCTCAAGGGCTCGATTCTGACTATGCTGGTTACGCTGCTGCTGGCGTTTCCGGTGGGCGTGATGGCCGCGTTATATTTGGAGGAATATGCTCCGCGTAACCGCTGGACCGACCTCATCGAAGTATCCATCAACAATCTCGCGGCGGTTCCATCGATTATCTTCGGCCTATTGGGACTGGCGGTCTTCCTGTGGATATTCCCGAATTACCGCTCCGCTCCGCTGATCGGCGGCATGACGCTGGCGTTGATGACCATGCCGGTAATCGTCATTGCAGGCCGTAATGCGATCAAATCCGTGCCGCCCTCGATCCGCGACGGAGCGCTGGCCATCGGAGCCAGCCCGATCCAAGTGGTGTTCCACCATGTCCTGCCGCTTGCTTTGCCGGGCATTCTGACCGGCACCATCATCGGCATGGCCCGGGCACTGGGAGAGACAGCACCGCTGCTGATGATCGGGATGCGCGCCTTCGTAGCCACTCCGCCCGATGGTCTTACTTCGCCGGCAACCGTGCTGCCGGTGCAGATATTCTTGTGGTCCGATGAAATCGACCGCGGTTTCGTGGAACGGACATCCGCGGCGATTATCGTCCTCCTGCTGTTCCTGCTGGTCATGAACGGCCTTGCCATCTACCTGCGCAATCGTTTCGAGAAGAGCTGGTGACCGAGATCAACGCCCAGAACACCAACGGCCAACCCAAGATGAGCACGCGCGGCGTGTCCGTCTTCTATGGCGACAAGAAGGCGATCGACGACGTTTCGATCGACATCCCGACCGATTACGTGACCGCCTTCATCGGCCCATCGGGCTGCGGGAAGTCGACCTTCCTGCGCGCGCTCAACCGGATGAACGACACTATCGCTTCCGCGCGCGTGGAGGGTGAGATCAGGCTCGATGGCGAGGACATTTACCGCTCGGGTATGGATGTGGTGCAGCTGCGCGCGCGCGTCGGCATGGTGTTCCAGAAACCCAACCCCTTCCCCAAGTCCATCTACGATAATGTCGCCTATGGCCCAAAGATCCATGGCATAGCCGAGAGCAAGAGCGACTTGGACGCCATCGTAGAGCAGTCGCTTAAGCGAGCCGGACTGTGGGAGGAAGTGAAGGACCGGTTGAACGATTCCGGCACCGCGCTATCGGGCGGGCAACAGCAGCGCCTGTGCATCGCCCGCGCCATCGCCGTCGATCCCGAAGTGATCCTGATGGACGAGCCCTGCTCGGCACTCGACCCAATCGCCACTGCCCGAATCGAAGAACTGATCGGCGAACTCCAGGGCCGCTACGCAATCGTGATAGTAACCCACTCGATGCAGCAGGCCGCGCGCGTCTCTCAGCGCACGGCCTTTTTTCATCTCGGTAAAATGGTGGAATATGGGCTAACGTCCGAGATATTCACAAATCCGAGGGAAGAGCGCACCAAGGATTACATTACGGGCAGATACGGCTGATGACAGAACATACCGTCAAAGCATTCGACGAGGACATCACCCGCCTGCGCGGCCTGATCGCGGAGATGGGCGGATTGGCGGAACTGTCGGTCCAGGAGGCGATGCAAGCCCTGATTCAGGGCGATGTCGAACTCGCACAGGACGTGGTGAAGCGCGACAAGCGTCTCGACGCACTGGAAATCGAGGTCGACCATCTCGCGGTACGGATCATAGCCCTGCGTGCGCCCATGGCGGACGACTTGAGGGAGGTGATAGCCGCTCTCAAGATTGCGGGCGTGGTTGAACGCATCGGCGACTATTCGAAGAATATCGCCAAGCGCGTCGGCAGGATCGAGAACCGCGCCAGGTTCGAACCGCTGACAATCCTGCCGGCCATGGCCGAAGCCGCAACCGAAATGGTGCATGACGTGCTGACCGCATATGCTGCGCGCGATCCGGTGCTTGCGCGCGAAGTCATCGCCCGCGACGAGAAAGTCGACGCCTTCTACGACAGCGTCTTCCGCAATCTTGTCAGCTACATGGTGGAAAATCCTGCGACCATTTCGAGTGCAGCCCAATTGCTGTTCGTCGCTCGCAACATTGAGCGCATCGGCGACCATGCCACCAATGTTGCGGAAATGGTCCATTTCGCCGCCACCGGGATTTATCCGGCAGATCATGACGACGAAGACGACAGTTAACCTGCCCCTGCGGAATATTTGGTGCTTTGTCTCATCCCTGTCATATTTCGGTGATTGGCAATAGTCAGGGTGGAAAAAAGATCATGGCTGTTCCTAAACTCCTGCTTGTCGAGGACGACCCGGCACTGGCAGAACTTCTCGAATATCGCTTCGCCAATGAAGGCTATGCCGTGCGCACCACCGCCGATGGCGACGAAGCGCTGGTCATGGCTTCGGAGGACGCGCCGGACCTCGTCATTCTCGACTGGATGATCGAGGGAACGAGCGGGATCGAAGTCTGCCGGCGTCTGCGTCGGGACAAGGAAACCGCGCATGTGCCCATTATCATGCTGACCGCCCGCGAGGCGGAGGACGATCGCGTCCGGGGTCTTGAAACCGGCGCCGACGACTACCTCACCAAACCGTTCTCTCCCCGCGAACTGCTTGCCCGCGTTTCGGCCGTGCTACGCCGCGTGCGTCCGGCGCTGGCCGGTGAGTTGATAGAGGCGGGCGATCTCAAGCTCGACCCAGTAGCGCACAAGGTGGAGCGGCGCGGTCGCAGCCTGCAGCTGGGGCCGACCGAATACCGTTTGCTGCAGTTTTTCATGGAGCATCCGCGCCGGGTGTTCAGCCGCGGGCAGTTGCTCGACGCGGTATGGGGGACCGGTAGCGAGATCGAGGAACGCACGGTCGATGTGCATATTCGCCGCCTCAGGAAGGCGATCGAAATCGACAAGGCAAACGATCCGATCCGCACCGTTCGTTCCGCCGGATATGCGCTCGAACCAGCCTGACCGTTAGCGGCAGAAGCTCCCGAATGTCCGGTCCGCCTGATCCAGGTGGAAATGATCACCGTGGGCCTCATTATAATCGGGCGAAAGCACCGTTCCGAAGATGTCGCAGGCGGCGTCCCGCGCCCGGTGAAGGAAGCGCGCTTCCGCGCCATCTCCACTCCAGTCGGCCAGCACATTGATCCGCCTACCGTCCTCCAGAACGAAGCCGGCGATGTCGATCGCATTGCCGGTCGAATGCTCGCTCCAGCGCCCTGTATCGCTGCCATACATGCGCCGGCAACTATAAGCGCCGAGATGCTCGATCCGCGCGACTGAGGATCCCAACTCCTCTTCCGCAGCGGGAATTACACCCTGTTCGAGCCAGCGAACCATTCCCGCCGCCACCCCGCAGCTCACAGGAGGCGCGTTTGGCGACATTTCCAGATCTTCCAGCACGGTGCGGTCCGGCCGCAAACACTGACCTTCGCCGGCGGCCGGCAAGACTGAGAAGGCGACTTCGCTTCGAAGGAGCACCTCGCGGCAATGCGCGGGATCGTTTCGTAGCGACGAGAGCTTGCCGGGCATCGCCAGTCCTGGAGGATGGCGTAAATCGAGTGGCGCCCACGGATTGTGCTGCGGATTCTCGTGGAGCCAGGCACGCGCCGCCAGTATGAATGCCATAAGCAGCAAAAGGCCCAGCAACCACGTGTCGAGCCGAAGGTCCGGGAAGACGAAATCCTTCCGCATGGGTATCGAACCGCCTGCGGAACAATTCGATCCACTCGCGCCAAACTTCGTGTCGCAGGCTAGCCCAGGATCTGTGGAACCAATCCGAACAACAGGATCAGGAACACTGCGACCGGCGCAAGCCAGGCGATCAGCCCCCTCCACAACACGAACATGCCTCCTTCGAGGCCAGTCTGCGCTTCCACCAGCTTGCGGTCGGCGCGCCAGCCAGTGAAGATCGACAGGCCCAGTCCGGCCAGCGGAAGCATGATCTTCCCTGTCACCCCATCGATCGAATCGAGGATGTCCGCGGTCTCAAAGATGCCCCAGAAGGCCAGCGGCCGCACATCCGACCACACATTGTAGCCAAGCGCACAGGCGACGCCGATCAGGAATGCACCGCCCGCCATCATTGTCGCGGCTATGCGGCGGCCAAGCCCGAACTTCCTCATTGCCCATGCGGTTGGCCCTTCGAGCAGCGAGATCGAACTGGTCAGTGCTGCGAAGAATATCAGCACGAAGAATGCCAGTCCTACAAGCGCGCCTCCCGGCATGATCTGGAATGCGATGGGCAGCGACTGGAAGATCAGGGACGGCCCGGCCGCCGGGTCCAGTCCGGCACTGAATACGATCGGGAAAATCATCAGCCCTGCAAGGATCGCAACGCCCGTATCGGCCGCGGCGATCATTCCTGCGGTCGGCGCCAACTTAACCTCCGCTCCGACATAGGAGCCGTAGGTAATCATCGCGGCGGAGCCCAGGCTCAGCGAAAAGAAGGCCTGTCCCAGCGCCTCATTCATCACCAAAGGGCTGAGCTTGGAGAAATCGGGTGTGAAGAGGAAAGCAAGCGCCTGCCCGAACTCGCCTGTGAATGCGCCGTAAACCGTGATCAGCACGAGCAGCACGAAAAAGGCCGGCATTAGCCATGTCGCCGCCTTCTCGATCCCGTCATGTACGCCGATCGCCACGATCAGCAATGTTATCCCCATGAAGATCGCATGCATGGCGATCAGCCGCCAGGGACTGGAGAACAACTCTCCCATCAGCCCGGTCACCGCCTCCTGGCTCTGCCCGGCAAAGGCTCCAGCAAAAGGGGCGCCGGAAAACAGTGCGCCGAGGAAATCCTCAAGCGACAACCAGATATAATTGAGCACCCATCCGGCGACCACCGAATAGAAGGACAGGATGAGGAATGCTGCCAATACCTCTACCCCGCCGAAAAAGGCCCAGCCCCTGCTGCGGCCCGATTGCTCCGCCACATCCGCGACGGAGCCCACAGCGTCGGCATAGCCCTTGCTGGCCCGGCCGAGCATAATCTCGGTCAGCACCAGCGGCATGCCGATCAGGAGCACGCACAGCACATAGACGAGTACGAAGGCACCACCCCCGTTCTCGCCCGCGAGTGTCGGGAAACGCCAGATATTGCCGAGGCCGACCGCCGCACCGATTGCCGCGAGCACGAATGCTCTGCGCGAGGACCACCCATCCTGCGTTGCTGCCGCGCTTCCTAATGCCACCATGAACTTCCCTCCCTGTTCGGCAGGTATCTTGTGCAACGAAATATCTGCAAGGTCGAGGGCGCTTTGCGAGCTCCTCCCGCTTCGCTACAAGCCACTCCCATGTCCAAGTACGAACTCGACACCGCGACAAGCCGCGCCAATCCGACTCCGCAGCCTCTGCGCCGTCTGACTGTGCCGAAGATCCGCGCGCGCAAACAGGGCGGCGTCACCGCGCAGCCGGTGGTTATGCTCACGGCCTATACCGCCCGGCAGGCACAACTCCTCGATGAGTATTGTGACATCCTGTTGGTCGGAGATTCGCTTGGCCAGGTGATCTATGGGTTGCCCTCCACCATCCCGGTGACGCTGGAAATGATGGCGAACCATGCCGCCGCGGTAGTCCGCGGGAGCTATCATTCGGTTGTAGTGGTCGACATGCCATTCGGGTCCTACGAGGCATCGCCGGGGGAAGCCTTCGAGAGCGCAGCTTATCTGCTCAAGGCGAGCGGAGCGGCGGCTGTAAAACTGGAGGGCGGAGAGGCAATGGCACCGACGGTCGAGTTCCTGATCAACCGCGGCATTCCCGTGATGGGCCATGTCGGCCTGACCCCACAGGCGGTCAACGTGCTGGGCGGCTACGCCGTTCGCGGGCGCGGCGATGCCGAGGCGGGAAAGATCGTCGGCGACGCCAAA
>DASWIR010000012.1:0-4188 GCA_036397575.1 Alteraurantiacibacter sp.
CTGGGCATCACGACGTCGCTCACCACGAGGTCGAATTTCTCGCCGGCCTGGACCAGTTCGAGCCCTTCGTCGCCATCCGACGCGGTCGTCACCGAATAGCCCGCCCGGGACAGCGCGCGTTCTGCGACCGCACGGACCATGTCTTCATCCTCGACCAGCAGGATACGCCCGCCGCCGGACCACTCGCTCTCGGCCTCTTCCGCCGGGCTTGCCGGCTCGTCGCCCGGTGCTATCTTGTGCACCGGCAGGTAGATGGTGAAGCGGGCGCCGCGCGGCTTGCCGTCGACCCCGTTCACATTGTCGGCGAAGATGAAGCCGCCCGACTGCTTGACGATGCCGTAAACAGTCGAGAGGCCGAGCCCGGTGCCCTTGCCCTGTTCCTTGGTGGTGAAGAACGGCTCGAAGATCTTGCCCAGCACTTCGGGAGGGACGCCGCGGCCATTATCTTCCGCGATCAGCGCAGTATATTCGCCTTCCGGGATTATCTCCGTCTGCATCCGGCGGATATCGGTCGTGCGCACGCGGCGCGTGGTGAAGGTCAGCATTCCGCCGCTTCCGTCGCTCGGCCCGTTGGCCTGGATTGCATCCCGTGCGTTGACAGCCAGATTCACAATCACCTGTTCCAATTGCCGAGGATCGGCGCGAACTGGACCTAGGTCGCGGTCGTGATGCACGCGCAGAGTGATCTTGGCGCCGAGCAACCGCTTGAGAAGCTGGGAAACCTCGGAAATTACGTCGGGCAGCTGCAACACCTCAGGCTGCAGGGTCTGCTGGCGCGAGAAGGCCAGCAACTGCCGGGTGAGCGAGGCGGCGCGGTTCGAATTGGCCTTGATCTGCTGAATATCGTCATAGTCGCTGTCGCCAGGGATGTGGCGCAGCAGCATGAGGTCGCAATAGCCGATGATCGCAGTCAGCACATTGTTGAAATCATGCGCAACGCCGCCCGCAAGCTGGCCGATGGCCTGCATCTTGGTCGCCTGCGCCACCTGGTGCTTGAGCCGCGTTTCCTCGGTCGTATCGGCGAGGCTGAGCAGCACGGCAGGTTCACCCAGCCCGCGCACGCCGGCAATGCCGAGTGAGACCGGCTCCTCGGGATTGGCGCGCAACCTCACGGCCATGTCGCCGCTCGAACTTGCGCCTTGGCCGTAGCGGCGCACCGCATCGGACAGCGCAGTCTTGTCCTCCCGAATAACGAGATCGGAGGGATAAGGCGGCAGCCTTCCCTGCTCGATTCCCACCGCGCGCTTGAAGGCCGGGTTGGCGAACAGGAAGTGACCGTCGCGGTCGGTCATCGCCACGCCTACCGGCACTTGCTCCAGCAACGCCTCGAGCTGGGGAATCCCTCGCTCCTGGTCCCCACCCCAGCCGCCGACACAAATACCGGTGTCCAGAAGCAGCATCAGCGATGGCACATGGGCGGTGGCGCCCGGCCCGCGATGCAAGGCCGGGTCGGCAAGCGGGATCTGAATCAGGGTCTGCGGCGAGCCTTTGCGACCCTCCCGCGCGAAATAAATACGCTCCCGTTCGTCCGAACGCAGCAGCGAGACGAAATCCTGTCCCGCCATGGTCGCGTTGGGATCGCCCATGGCACGCCGCGCGAGGCCGGGATTGCAGGCCAGGATCGTGCCGTTAGGCTCGCACAGAGCGACTTCCATTCCCGCACGGGAGAGCATCGCCCCGAACGGACCCGACAGATACCCGGAGATATCCTTCTCTGGATCGGCGCGGCCTATCTCGGAAAGCCGCCAGATCAGGTGGTCTTCACCCCGCCCGGCCCGGAGGACGGTGACACTCCAGCTCCTTTCCGTCCCAACGATCGTCTCGATCTCCGCTTCGCCGTCGCGCCATGCCATGCGCGCAGCGCGGCCGAGCTCATCGAGCGACTGCCGGTCCACCGACAGAACGGGCGGTGCATGGTCCGAGCCGAACCATTTCTCGTAGGCCGGATTGGCGCAAACGAGGCGATTGGCGCGGTCGGTGATGGCAACGGCCCGCCGGGTCTGGCCAATCGCAGCCACCGCCACCGACCAGTCGGCAACGGAACTCGTCTGGCTTTCGACCGGGCGGTTTCGGCGCGCGCCAACCCAGGCAGCGAGCGCAATAACGCCCAGCCCGCCGGCATAGGTCGCCGCGAGTTCAGGTTCGTCGGTCAGAAGCCAGACCAGCGTCGCGCTGGCCACCAGTGCGAGGGCTATCGCGCCCCCTTCTACTACGCGTCTGGCGCGCACGCCCTCCGCCAATACCGTCATTCAGCCGGACCGACCGCACGCCGGTGGCGCTGCCGCATCCGCTTGCGTTTGCGGGCCACGATGAACCGCCAGGCGATGCCCGAAAGCAGATAGCCAAACCCCGCACACATGACAGACAAGACGATGAAGCCGAACGCAGTGACGCCGGCAGTTTCCAGGAACCAGCCGAATTGCTGCCAACGGCCGCTGTTGATTTCGACCTGAGTGGCACCGCCGGTCGCGGCATCGATCTTCAGGACGAAGCCGCCCACACGGTTTGCAACCACGAGCCAGAACGGCAGGGTGAAGGGGTTGGTGATGAAGGTCACCAGCGCCGCCAACGGCACATTGGCGCGCGCCGGCAAGGCGAGAAAGGCGGCGAGGAAAATTTGACCGACCGGGATGATAAAACCGGCAAACAGGCCGAGCGCCACTCCGCGCGGCACCGAGCGGCGTGTGAAACGCCATAATTCGGGCGACAGGAAGCGGTGCGCTATCGGCGCAAGCCAGCGGTTTTCGGCCATCCCCTCGCGGGTCGGCATATTTCGCCGGAACCAGTTTTCGATCCGCTTCATTGCGGGCGTTCCCATACAACTTTCATTGGCGCACGGAAGGTACGCATTATAGCAGATGCGCCGAACGGCTGCTTAACCGCGATCGCGCATGATCCGCGCCTTGTCCCGCTGCCAGTCGCGGTCCTTGATATATTCGCGCTTGTCCTGCGCCTGCCGGCCCTTGGCCAGCGCCAGTTCGACTTTCGCGCGACCGCGCGAATTGAAATAGATCGACAGCGGCACCAGCGTCATGCCCTTGCGCTCCACCGCGCCCAGAAGTTTCGAAATCTCGCGCTGGTGGAGCAGCAGCTTGCGCGGCCGCTTCGGCTCGTGATTGTTCCTGTTCCCATGGCTGAATTCGGGAATGTTGGCATTGACCAGCCAGCACTGGCCGTCGCGGATCTCGGCATAGCTCTCGCCGATCGAGCCCTCGCCGGCGCGCAATGCCTTCACCTCGGTGCCCTGCAATTGCAGCCCCGCCTCGAACTTGTCCTCGATCGCATAGTCGAACTTCGCCCGCCGGTTGTCGGCGACGATCTTCTGCTTGTCGAATGTCTCGGGTTTGGGGCGGGCCATGGGGCTGCGCATGTAGGGTGCGCCAGCGCAAAGGGAAAGGGTTGGCAAGGCGGGCAAAGGCGGTTCTTCTGACACCTCGGCGACTCGAAGCGAGCGCGTTGGAGGGAAGAGGCAAGATATGGCGACACAGGCTGCAATCGATGCCGGGGTTTTCGACGCCGAGACGATCCTGGCGAATGTGCGCGCGCTCGGGCCATCCATCGCCGCGCGCTCGCAGGAGCTGGAAGAGCTGCGGCGCCTTCCCGGCGACCTCGTGGCCGACCTCAAAAAGACAGGCGTGTTCCGCATGGCGCGCAGCCGGGCGAAAGGCGGACCGCAACTGACCTTGCCCGAGCAGCTTCGCATTATCGAGGAGCTTTCCTGGCACGATTCCTCGGTCGGCTGGTGCGTGAAGATCGGCGCCGATAGCGGGCTGATGGCCGAATTCCTTCCAGAGGAGGCGAGCCGCAAACTGCTCCCCGATCCCGACATGATCACCGCCGGGCAATTCACCGCTCGGGCCGGGCGGCTAGAGCGGGTCGAGGGTGGCTACCTGCTCTCCGGCCGATTCCCCTTCGGCAGCATGATCGACCATGCCGATGCGATCATGAGCGGCGGCGCAGTCTACGAGAATGGCAAGCCGGTGCTGAGCGAAAACGGCTTTCCCGCGACCCGATTGGCCATGGCAAAGGCGAGCGAGTTCACCATCGAGGACAGCTGGGATACGCACGGGCTGCGCGGTACGGGCAGCAACCATTATCGCGCGGAGGGTATCTTCATTCCCGAAGCGCAGGCGCTGCTGATCGACGAGGCACTGTTTGCGGAGCGCGACCCGCTCTATTCCTCGGGAT
>DASWIR010000013.1:0-1984 GCA_036397575.1 Alteraurantiacibacter sp.
ATGCACCGTGCCGTCGGGCGCGGGGAAGAAGGGGAAGCAATTGCCGTTATAGAGGCACACATCGAGATGGACCTTGGTCCCCTCGGTCACCGCATTGAGCATGTGCCCGGCGGTGGTGTTCGGCCCCTCGAACCAGCGCACGTCCTCCGCCTTGCCGTAGCGCGGGACGACGGCAACCATGGTCGGCTTGTCCGGATGGTATTCGTAGAAGTCGCGGCCCGCCTTCAGCCCGTCGATATCGGGCGTCACCAGCGGGAAGAAGGGCACGACGATATGGCTTTCGGTGACCGCGAAATCGTGCACAACACCCGGCCAGGGCGCCTCGAACCATATCTCGTTCACCTTCTGCCCGTCGGCATCGAAGATGTAGATCGCGAAGTCCTTGGTCGCGTCGCCTTTCGCCTGGTAGGAATAGGTGAGCAGCTCGCCCGTGACCCAGTCCACCTTGGGGTGCGCACTAAGGCTGACCGCGCTCACCTGCCCGCCGAGATCGGTCTGCTCCCTGGTCTCCAGCGTGTCGGGATCGATCTCGTAAGGAAGGTCGTCTTCCTTTTGCGCCAGCAGCTTGCCCGCATGGAACAGCATGTTGGTGTTGGCGGTGCCGGGGCTGGTCCCCTCGGCCAGCGGGTCGGCGGTATAGCGGTTGCGGTATTTGCCGAACAGGCTGCGCCGGTGGTCGTCCTGCAGATTGTAGCGCGGCGTGCGGACCCAGCGGTTGCGGAAGGTCACGTGGCCATCGTCGAAGCGGAACATGAACATCATGCCCTCGCCGTCGATGAAGATGTCATCGCCGGTCATCGGCGGATATTGCCTGTCCGCGCCGGCGCGATACCAGGTGCCGTTCAGTTCTGCGGGCACATGGCCCTCGACCAGCTCAAGCCCCTCGAGGGTGCTTTCGGTCCGCATCGGTTTGCCCCAGCCCTCATAGAGCGGGATGTCGGGGAAGGTGATTTCCATATTCTCTCTCCGGTTCGGCCCGTCAGCCGATTGCCTGGTCCACCGCGCTCACGGCCTCGCTTGTGAGGCATACGGGGGTGCCAGAATTCACCAGCAACGCCTGCCGCCGCACATAGCGGGTCAGGTCCGGCCTGAGGCCCGGCACGCCCGAATGGCCGAAACTGTCGCTCTTCGCTTCCGAGCCGAAAAATGTGAGGAAGGTGTCCTGTACGCTGACCTTGCCGGCATTTATGCGCTCCGCGACTGCGCTTGCGGTCTCGGCATCGGGGCCGATCACCGCGGCGGAAAGGCCGAATTCGGTATCGTTAGCGAGCGCGATCGCCTGTTCGATATCGTGCCATTTCATCACCGGCATCACCGGGCCGAAAGTCTCCTCACGCATGATCTTCATGTCATGGGTAACCCCAGTGAGTACAGCGGGGCGCATATAGTCGCCGCCGTCGATCTGGAACGGCGCCCCACCCTCGACGATCGTGGCGCCCTTCGCAACCGCATCCTCGATATGATCCTTAACCACTTTGGCTTGGTTTGGACCGGTAAATGGACCGATATGGCCCGCCATCGGATCGGGATGGTTGAGTTCGATCCGCCGCGCCCGCTCGACCAGCATCGCCACATATTCGTCGTGGATCGTGTCCTGCACATAAATCCGCTCGATCGAGAAACACACCTGGCCGGTGGCGCTCACCGCGCCGCGGATCGTCGCCGAAACCGCATCGTCGAGATTGGCGCCTTCCATCACGATCAGCGGGTCCTTGCCGCCCAGTTCGACATCGTAAGGGATCATCCGCGCTCCGCATGCCGCGGCAACCTTGCGTCCATTGGGCACGCTGCCGGTGAAGGAGATGTAGTCGGCCACCTCGATCAGCGCCTGCCCGGTTTCGCCATCGCCGTGGACGCAGTCGAACACCGCGGCGAGCTCGGGCACTTCGCGCACGCTGTCGAACAGCGGCCCGGTGAAGCGCGGAGTTACTTCCGATGGCTTCAGCAGCACCGCGCAGCCGGTGAAGAGTGGCGGGATCGCGTG
>DASWIR010000014.1:0-4295 GCA_036397575.1 Alteraurantiacibacter sp.
CAGGCCCATGTCCGGCACAAGCCCAGGCCGCTGTCGGACAATGGGTCGAGCTTACATCTCCGGCGAGCTTGCCGAATGGCTCGACGAGCAGCGCATGACCCATGTCTGCGGCGCGCCCTACCATCCCCAGACCCAGGAAGATCGAGTGCTGGCACCAGACCCTAAAAAACCGCATCCCGCTGGAACACTAATACCTGCCCGGCAACCTCGAAGCGCAGGTCGACGAGTTCATCGACCACTACAATCACCGCCGATATTACGAGAGCGTCGACAACCTGACTCCTGCTGAGACGTCTACTTCGGCCGTGGTCCCGCTATCCTGGCTATAGCGCGACGATCTGGGTGAGAGGTTGGCGGTCGTCCGGCGCGCGTTTGTCGCTGGAGCGCGGTGCGTCGGCGATAGCTTTCGACGTTCATCTCGAAGATCGTGGCATGATGCACGAGGCGGTCGACGGCGGCGAGCGTCATGGCGGGATCGCCGAACGTTTCATGATGCTGTTTTCCTCGAACGTCTCATGTTGTGTTTTGGCGCTGCCAGCGCCTCTATTTGCTGGTCCGTCAGATCGACCTGCCATGGCTGGCCTTTCGTAAGTTGTCGGCCATGAAGCTTATCTCGCTTCAGCCATTTGAACACCGTCTGCTCGGTGACCCGGAGCGCGATTGCGGCGCCCTGGATAGAGTAGCTGCCATCCGGCCAGCGCAGTGGGTTGTGCCCGACGCCGTTGATTTTGACTGTGGGGATATTCCAGCGCCGGCGCAACAGGTGGACCGTATTGTGGTCGAACATTCCGCCCAGGCTGTTCCGCAACCCTTCGTAAGCGCGAATTTCAGTGCACCTAGTCACGGCGCCCGGCTGCTGGGAATAGGTGTCCACCTATGGGAGGTGGACACTTGTGATGATGGAGCGGATTGGACCACATGGTCTGGAAATAACGGGCGTGAGGCGCGACGGGCGTCGGCGCTATGATCCGGCCAGCAAGGAGCGGTTGATCGAGGCGTGCCTTCGGCCTGGGGTATCGCTTGCGGGCCTGGCATTGCAGCATGGGGTAAACGCCAATCTGCTGCGTAAATGGGTTGTGCAGCGGCGACAGGCTGGGATCCAGGGGGTGGAACGGGTTTCGGCGCAGTTGTCCGATCCTGCGGCATTTGTGCGCGTTGAGACGGCAGCTTTGCCTGCGGCGGCGGGCGCCCAGGCGATGGCGGTTGAACGGGGGGAGCCTGTGACGTCGCCCGCGCGGTTGCAAGCGAGGATGCCCAATGGGGTGACGCTGTCGCTTGAGGGATGCGACCCGCATCTGCTGGCGGCCATGATCGGTGCATTGGGGCGCTGCGATGTTCCGCCTGTCGGCTGATCTGAGCGTCTACCTGCACCGCGAGCCGATCGACTTCAGGGCCGGGATCAACAGCCTGGCGATTTTGGTCGAGCAGTCGATGGGGCTCGATCCGATGGCCCGCGCGGTTTACGCATTTTGCAATCGGCGCCGCAACCGGGTGAAGCTTCTGCTGTATGACCGCTCGGGATTTTTGCTGGTTCTCAAGCGGCTTGAGGTCGATCGGTTTTTCTGGCCACGCGGTCAGCAGGCGGTGCTGACGCTGACAACCGAACAGTTACACTGGTTGCTGGACGGCATCGACCTGGCCGCGGTGCGCCGGCATCCCGAGCGGCACTACCGCAGCATGGGTTGATGATCGCCCCCCTTGACGCGGCTTTGCGAGTTCGATTCAAGATCACGATGGAACTCGCGCGGTCGCTGAAGGATGTGGAAGCTTTGATCCTGGCCCACACGGCCGAGATCGCGACGCTGCGGACCGAGAATGACAAGCTCATGCAGCGGATTGGCGAGCTTGAGGAGCAGTTGCGGCTTGAGCGCGCGCATCGTTACGCCCCGCGCAGCGAAAAGGTCCGGGACCGCATCTTCAACGAAGCCGAACAGGCCGCGGCGGAAGAAGAGGCCGAGGACGACGATACGGTCGTGCCGGACACGGGGCTGCCGCAAGGTGACAAGCCCGAGCCCGCCAAGCGCGGCCGCAGGCCCCTGCCGGCGGATCTGCCTCGTCAGCGCATCGAACATGACCTTCCCGAGGACCAGAAATCCTGTCCGTGCTGCCGCAAGGCGATGCACCGGATGGGTGAGAACGTCACTGAGCAGTTGCAGGTCGAGGTCAAGGCCACGGTGCTGCAGCATGTGCGGTTCAAATATGGGTGCCGCAATTGCGAGCGGACCGGGATCGACGCGCCGGTCGTGATCGCACCGATGCCGGCCCAGCCTTTGCCCGGCAGTGTCGCCACGGCGTCAACACTGGCGCTGGTTCTCGCCAGCAAATATGTCGATGGCATGCCGCTGTACCGGCTGTCGCAGGCGCTGTCGCGCGCCAATGTCAGCCTCAGCCGGGGCACGCTGGGCCATTGGGTGATCCGGTCGAGCGAACGGCATCTTGAGCGGATTTATGACGCGCTGAAGGAAAGGCTCCGGGTCCAGGACGTGATCCACGGTGACGAAACCTGGGTCCAGGTCCTGAAAGAGAATGCGCGCCAGGCGCAGACCAAATCCTACATGTGGGGCTATCGCAGCGCCGAGGACAGCCGGGAGCCGGTCGTGCTGTTCGATTACCAGCCCGGTCGCGGCCAGCAGTACCCCCAGGCCTTTCTGGCCGGCTACCGTGGGCTACTGATGAGCGATGGCTATGACGCCTGGCGCACGCTGGAAGGCGCCACCCATCTGGGATGCATGGCCCACGCGCGACGCAAATTTACCGATGCGCTCAAGGCCAGGAAGAAGCCGGGCGGACCGCCTGTGTTGGCGCTGAAGTTCTTCGATGCCTTGTACGAGGTCGAAAGACTGGCGCGCCAATCGCCGTCGCCCGAAGGTGAAACGCGCAACGAATACACGCTGCGGTTGCGCCAGCGCCATAGTGTGCCGGTGTTGACCGCGTTCAAGACCTGGCTTGACGAACTGGCCCCGCAGGTGCTGCCCGAAAGCCTGACCGGAAAGGCGATCGCCTACACTCGCAACCAATGGGAATATCTGATCCGCTACGCCAGCGACGGACGTGCCCCGATCGATAACAACCTGCTTGAACGCGACATCCGAATCTTTGTCACCGGCAGAAAGGGCTGGCTGTTCAGCGACACCGTCGCCGGGGCCGGGGCCAGCGCGGTGATCTACAGCCTCGTCCTGACATGCAGGGCCTGCGGCGTTGACCCTTACGACTGGTTGAACCACGTTCTCGCCGAACTCCCACAGCGCGGCGCAAATGACGGCATCGATGACCTGCTGCCGTTCAACTTCGCCCACAAACCCGACAGCGTGGCCGGAAACACTAGCTGACCCGCCAACTCGCGAGGATCCGCCCCAATCCCAAACGCAGCAATCATCCCCGCGCTCCGCAGCGCAACTTTCGAGCACGTGCGTCAAAATGCGCGCTTACAACCCTTCGGCATTGAGCGTGTTGGCGATCTGGGCGTCCATCATTCCTGACCCATTGAGGTCGCGGATTTTCTGTTCGAGCACGTCCGCATGAGCGGCATCGGCATAGGATTGGGTCTTTCGCACCACCCAGTGCTCGGTCGTGGCGCCCGTCTGCCAGACGATGCGGATCCATACCATGCCCTTTGCTCGCCGCTGGTCGAGAATGACCTTGTCGATCACGAGACGGAGCATCTCCTTGCGATGGCTGTTTCCGATCCTTTCCCAAAGATCGGGCAGGTCGATGCCGAACGCGGCGATGCGGGCGCGATCGTCGGCGCTCAGTGCGGTCGCCTGCTCCTTCTTCCACCGCCGATACTCCTGCTCGACCTTTTCAACGTCGCGCAGCTTGCTTTCCCAGATGCTTTCGAGCGAACGGGCAACGAGGCGGTTTTCCGGCTCGACCGCATCATATTGTCGGCGGGCACGCTCACATTCATATTCGGCCCGTTCGCGCTTCAGTGTCCATTGGCGCTCGAGGCCATGGACATCGGCGTCGATGGCATCGAGTGCGGCCAGCGTGATGGCGAGCTGGTCCGGAGCAAGAGCTGCGAGGAACTGCCGTTCGACCTCAGCCTCGACCCGCGGCGCACGGACCTCCTGACAATATTGGCCGGCGCAGGTCGCTCGTTCGGACCGGCACCGATAGACCGGATGGGTGCTGTCAGCGCCCGAGTAGTTGAGGGCCATGCGCCGCCCGCAACTGCCGCACATCGCGATGCCCTGCAGCAATGCCGTGCCCTTCCGGGGCATGCCGCGATGCCCGGCCTTGAAGTTTCCGACATTGTCCGCAAGCTTGTCACCGATCGCCATATGCGTCTCCCAACT
>DASWIR010000015.1:0-4581 GCA_036397575.1 Alteraurantiacibacter sp.
CGGTCCACCGCGTCACCGAGATCGGCAGGCATGGCGAAGATTACCGCCCGCTGGGGCGCTGCGTGGACGAAAAGGCGATCGTCAATGCGATGGTCGGACTGCTCGCCACGGGCGGATCGACCAACCACGTGATCCACTTGCCGGCCATCGCCCGAGCGGCCGGCATCGTGCTCGACTGGGACGATATGGACGAGTTGTCGTCGGTCGTCCCGCTGATCGCCAGCGTCTATCCCAATGGTGCGGGCGACGTGAACCATTTCCATGCGGCAGGGGGCATGCCCTTCGTGATCCGCGAGCTGCTGGGCGCAGGCCTGGCACATGATGATATCCGTACCGTACATGGCCAGTCGCTCGGCGGGGGCGCAATGGAGCCGGTGATGGAAGGCGATGCGCTTTCCTGGATGCCCGCAGCTACCGAGAGCCGCGATCCGGAGCTGCTCAAGCCTGTCGCCGATCCCTTCCGCACAGATGGCGGGCTGCGGCTGCTCAGTGGCAATATCGGCCGGGCGACGATCAAGGTCAGCGCGGTACCCGAGGACCGGCTCACCATAGAGGCGCCGTGCCGGGTCTTCTCCAGCCAGCACGAAGTCGCAGAGGCTTTCAAGGCGGGGGAACTCGACCGGGATGTGGTCGTGGTTGTGCGCTTCCAGGGCCCTGCCGCCAACGGCATGCCCGAATTGCACAAGCTGACGCCGCTGCTCGGCGTGTTGCAGGATCGCGGTTTCAATGTCGCGCTGCTCACCGACGGGCGCATGTCGGGTGCGAGCGGCAAGGTGCCCGCCGTGATCCATGTCTCACCTGAAGCGCTGAAAGGCGGCGACATTGCAAAGCTGAAAGATGGGGACGTGATCCGCATCTGCGCGCGCAAGGGTGAGCTTCAGGCGCTGGTCGACGAAGCAGAGTGGGATAAGCGCAAGCCAGCCGAAGCCCCTCCGGCAGAATGGGGTACCGGCCGCGAACTATTCGCGCTTATGCGCCGCCATGCCGATCCGGCGGAAATGGGCGGCAGCGCCATGCTGGCCGAAGCCGGCCTGTGAACGGAGACAAGATGGAACCTATCGAGAAAATCATGCGCACTGCGCCGGTCATCCCGGTGCTGGTGGTGGACGATCCTGCCGAAGCCGTACCACTGGCCGAAGCGCTGGTCGCGGGCGGGCTTCGCGTACTTGAGGTTACGCTCCGCACACCGGCCGCGCTCGATGCGATCCGGGCCATGAAGGCGGTCGACGGTGCGATCGTCGGGGCGGGCACTGTCACCAATCCGGCGGAGCTCGATGCCGCGCTCGACGCGGGCAGCGAGTTCATCGTCTCTCCGGGGCTGACCGAGAAGCTTGGCCAGGCGGCGATTTCATCGGGCGTGCCCTTCCTCCCCGGCATTGCCACCGCCGGCGACATCATGCGCGGGCTCGATCTCGGCCTCACTCATTTCAAGTTTTTCCCGGCTATGGCGGCGGGCGGCATCCCCGCGCTACAGGCGCTCGCCGCACCGTTCGTCCAATGCCGCTTCTGTCCCACGGGCGGGATCAGCGAAACCTCCGCGCCGGACTGGCTCGCCATCGAGCCTGTGCTGTGCGTCGGCGGCAGCTGGATCGCCGCGCGTGGATCGACCGATTACGCCGCGATCGAATCAATGGCAGACAAGGCGAGTGCATTGGGCCGCTGACAGTCTTCAACTACTCGAAAATCGGCGAAAGCTACCCCCGTCGCGGATCACTTCATGCGCGCAATTATGGCCTGGCGCGCCGGTCACCCCGCCGCCCGGATGCGTGCCGGCGCCGCACATATACAGGCCCTTCACCGGGCCGCGATAGGAACCGTGGCCCAGGATAGGCCGTGCGCTCCACAGCTGGTCGAGCGACATGTGCCCATGCATTATATCGCCGCCGACAAGGCCGAACTTGCGCTCCAGGCCTTTGGGCGAAAGTACCTGGCGCCCAAGAATCGAAGCGCGGAAGCCAGGCGCATGAGCTTCCACCGTGTCGAGGATCGTATCGGCGGCCGCGTCCTCTTCATCGTCCCAGTCTCGCCCATCTGGCAGCACCGGCGCGAATTGCTGGCAGAAAAGGCTCGCCACATGGCCGCCGGGTGCGAGGCTGCTGTCCACCGTGGTCGGAATCAGCATCTCGACGATCGGCTGCTTCGACCAGCCATCGCGTTTCGCATCGAGAAAGGCCCGGTCCATATAATCGAGCGTGGGGGCGATAATGATGCCCGACTGGTGATGCTCGCCTGGCTCCGGCAGACAAGTGAAGCGCGGAAGCTCGGACAGCGCGACATTCATCCGGAACGTGCCGCTGCCTGCTTTGAAGCCCTTCATCCGGCGGCGGAATTCCTCAGGCAGGTCGGCGGGTTCGAACATCCGCTCGTAAAGCAGCTTCGGCCCGACATTGGCGATCACGCGCTTCGCCGCAATCTCCTCGCCGCTTTCCAGCCGCACACCCGCGACGGTGTCGAAATCGACCAGCACCCGCGAGACCGGGCTCTCGAGCCTGATCTCAACCCCGCTCTCGCGGCACACCTGCGCCATGATCTGGGTGATGGCACCCATCCCGCCGACCGAATGGCCCCATGCGCCCTTCTTGCCGTTCACCTCGCCGAAGACATGATGCAGCAGCACATAGGCACTGCCCGGCGTGTCCGGCGACGCATAATTGCCGACTACCGCGTCGAAGCCGAAGGCGGCCTTCACCGCATCGCTTTCGAACCACTGATCGAGAAAACTGCGCGCCGATTTCGTGAACAGGTCCAGCACGTCACGCTTCTGCGGCAGGCTGAGCCTTGCGAGCCCCCTGCCCTGCAGCGCGCCGTCGATCAAAGTGCGTAGGCCCTCGCCGAGATTGGGCGGGGATTTGAGCGCGAGGCCGCGCAGCACTTCGGCCACAGTCTCAAGCGCATCGTAATATTGGGGCAGTGCCTCGGCATCGAGATCCGAAAACCTCCGGAATTCGGCCTGGGTCCGATCCAAACCGCCGCCGAGCTTCAGATAGCCGCCATCTTCCTGCGGCAGGAAGTTGGAGATCGGCCGCTCGATCACACGATATCCATAATCCTCCAGCCGCATATCGCGGATCACTTTGGGCTGGAGCAGGCTCACGGTGTAGCTGGCGACCGAATTGCGGAAGCCGGGATGAAATTCCTCGGTCACCGCAGCACCGCCCACCACGTCGCGCCGTTCGACTATGCGAACCTTGAGACCAGCCCGGGCGAGGTAAAAGGCGCAAACGAGGCCGTTGTGCCCAGCCCCGACGATAACCGCGTCGCAGCGCTGGCTCATACACGGGTCCGCACGATGGACGAGGGCGCTTTGCCGATGGTTACGTGGCACGGGATAGGCATCGGGAAATCCTGTGATCTTCCCGCTCGCTAGCCTTTTGCGGCAGGCCGCGCCAGCCGAATATCCTTCCTATCCGATCGACGCGGTTTCCGCAGCCAGCACCTCGGCAGATGTTGCTTGCATGCTGCCGGCCAGGCCGGCCAATGCCTGCCCGACCAGGATCAGTGCCGGCCCGTCGCCCAAGGCAGTGCGCGCAGCGAGCGGCAGCAAGTCCAGGCGTGTCACGAAATGACGCTCTCCGGGCAGGCTGGCGTTCTCGACCAGCGCGACCGGTGTCGCCGGATCGAGCCCGGCAGCAATCAGCGAGGCCGAGACAACCTTCGCTGCCGCCTTGCCCATATAGATCGCCAGAGTTGCCTGAGGATCGGCCAGCGCGGACCAATCGAGCGCGAGTTCCTCCCCGGCCCGGGCGTGGGCGGTAACGAAGGTCAGCCGCCGCGCGAGGCCGCGGAGCGTAAGCGAAAGCCCGAGATCGGCCGCGGCGGCGCAGGCCGCGGTCACTCCCGGGCAAATGCGCACGCGAATGCCCGCCGCGCGGCAGGCATCGAGTTCTTCGGTGGCTCGGCCGAAAACCGCCGGATCGCCGCCTTTCAGCCGCACGACGCGCTCACCCGCCAATGCTGCCTCGACGATCAGCGCGTCAATAGCGCGCTGGTCCTTCGAATGGCGCCCAGACCGTTTCCCGACTGAGACAAGCCGTACGCCCGACGGCACCAGCCCAAGAATGCCCGCCCCCACCAGCGCGTCATGGAAAACAACGGTGGCGGAGCAGATCAGGCGCTCGGCCTTGCGCGTCAGCAGTTCCGGATCGCCCGGCCCCGCGCCGACCAGCCACACCATGCCGGGTCCGAAGTCGCTCATTCCGCAGCCTCCCTCATGCCGCGCCGCGTCTCTTGCAGAAGGCGGGCGATAATCGGCCGGCAGGAACCGCAATTGGTACCAGCGCAAGTCGCTGCGCCTATCGCCGCGACAGTCTCCGCTCCCGCTTCCGCTGCCGCCAGCAGCTCGTTTTCGCCGACATCGTGACACAGGCACACAAGCGGACCGCGATCCGGTTGCGGGGCCGACGGCCGTCCGGCGAGCAACTCGACAGGTGAGGCATCCTGCGCGGCAAATTGCCGCGCGATCCAATCGCGCTCCGGCAACCTGCCGGCGCGCGTGGCATAGAGCGCCGCGAGCAAAGCACCGTCGGGCGCGGTGACCGAAATACGGCGCATCCCGCGCATCATGTCGCTGACTTCGTGGCG
>DASWIR010000016.1:0-4750 GCA_036397575.1 Alteraurantiacibacter sp.
CGGCTTGGCATCCCCTCGCAGCCCTTCTTCGACGAAGTGCATTATCTGCCCGCTGCCCAGGCGCTGCTCGAAATGAGCGAGCCGATGAATCGCGAACACCCGATGCTGGGCAAGGAACTCATCGCCATAAGCATAGCAATCTTCGGCGACCGGCCTTTCGGCTGGCGCGCCTTTTCCGCCCTGTTCGGCGCATTCGCCCTGTTCGCCTTCATGCGCGCAATGTGGCACGCCAGCTGTTCGCGCTTCGCGACGATAGCTGGCGGTGTGTTGCTCGCCACCGCCTTTCCGCTGTTCGTCCACGCTCGCATCGCCATGCTCGACATCTTCATGGTATGTTTCACGATGATCGCCCTATGGATGTGCGTAGGAGCCATGCGCGAGGCCGAAACGGCGCGCTTGCGGCTCGCGATAGCGGGCATCGCGCTTGGTTGCGCCATGGCAAGCAAATGGAGTGTGGCGCCGGTCGCGATATTGCCCGGCATCGCCTTTTTCGTCATCCGGCTGAAGGCGGCGGGCTGGCGCGCCTTCACCAGCGGGCGCGGGCGGCCGATTGCGGGAATGAGCCTTGCCGAGGCATTCTTGTGGCTCGGGATCGTTCCGCTCGCAGTCTATGCTGCCACTTTCCTGCCGGCGATGTTCTACCGCAGCGGCGCGTTCGGGCCGCTCGATCTCGTGGCCTTCCACCGGACGATGCTGGACCTCCAGACCCAGACGCTTTCGCCGCACACCTACCAGTCGCGCTTGTGGGAATGGATCGGAAATATCCGCGCGATCTGGTATCTCTACGAGGAAGTCGACGGGGCACAGCGCGGCGTCCTGCTGATCGGTAACCCCCTGACCATGCTTGCAGGGCTTCCGGCAATCATCTGGTGTGGCTGGACCGGCGTCTTCCGCCGCAACTGGGCGGGCCTGGCGATTGCACTGCTCTATTCGGCGAGTGTCGGCCTATGGCTGGTCGCGTCGAAGAGCGTACAATTCTACTACCACTATTTCCTGCCGAGCTGCTTCCTTGTTGCGGCGCTGGCGCTGGCGCTGGATGCGCTATGGCAGGCGGGATGGCGCAAGACGGCCCTGGCGCCGGTGGCCGGCGCACTGGCCATGTTCGCATTCTTCTATCCGATCCTGAGCGCCGCACCGCTCGAAGGCGGCGGTGCCTTCGAACGCTGGACCTGGCTGGACAGCTGGCGCTGATTCAGCGCCCGACCTATGCGATAGCGGCGCGGCCCCTCGGTCCCGCAAGATACCAGACGATGAAGCCGATCGGGCGAATGCGTTCATTGTTCAGGGCTCTACCCCTAGCGATAGCGGCCCCAGATGAAGCGGCTGGACAGTGCATAATTCCAGACCGAACCGATAAGGATCCCGGACAAAGTCGCCAGTGCCCAGTGCAGGCCGCGCGCCTGCAGCAAGCTCGCCACGGCCACATTGGCCAGCGCGCCCACCGCGCAGGTGGCACAGAATCCCAGCCAGCCCAGCAGGACCGCTTTCGCCCCGCTCAATTGCTGATCGCGATATGTCAGGAAGTTGTTGAGCCAGAAGTTGAATGTCATCGCGACGACAGTCGCCGCGGATTGCGCCACCGCATAAAGGGTGCCGCCAGCGATGAAGAGCAGCCACACCACCGCGAAGTGCACCGCAACACCCATCGCACCGACCGTGCCGAACAGCGCATAGCGGGTCGGCACGATGCTGCCGAACCAGCGTTCATAGAGGCCGACCAGAAAATCGAAGGCGATTGCCCGGTCGAGCTTGCTTTCTCCAGCCAGCCTCTGTTCGAAGGTGAGCGGGAATTCCTTTACCCTCAGTCTCGGCCGGGCCGTGGCGAGTATATCGAGCAGGATCTTGAAGCCGATACCCGAAAGCCGCGATGCCTGCCCGCGCAGGGTTTCAGTGCGCATCAGGAAGTAGCCGCTCATCGCATCGCTGAGTTGTGCGCCGGTGAGCATCCGCGCGAGACGGTTGGCCAGGCGCGATCCCCGTTCACGCCGGGCGCTGGCCAGACCCGCCGCCGTCCCACCTGCGGCAAAGCGGGAGGCAATGGCGATATCCGCTTCCCCGTTTTCGACCGCCGCAAGCATCTGCGGCAGCAGGGCCGGGTCATGTTGATGATCTGCATCCATCAGCGCGACAAAGGGCGCAGCCGTCGCGCACATACCCTCGATTGCGGCGGAGGCGAGGCCGCGCCGTCCGATACGCTGGATCACGCGTACACGGTGGTCGATACGGGCGATCTCACGCAGCAGCTCGGCTGTGCCATCGGCGCTGCTGTCATCGACGAACACCGCTTCCCAGCCATCGGGCCCGAGCGCTTCCTCCAGCCGGGTGATTATCGCGCCGACATTGTCGCGCTCGTTGAGCGTGGGCAGGACAATGGCGAGACGCAGCATGGGCTGGCTGCTATCGCCGCATCACGCAAATTCCTAGCCCTTCCCGCCATCGGACCCGGTATCGCTGAGGACCCGTGTATCTCCGAGCATGACACGAAAGCGGGACCGAAACACTGGAAAATTCAACATAAACTGCTTGATATTACTACATATTCCTTCTGGTCGCTGTGAACTTCCAGAAGTGCCTTTTTGCAGCGCTGAAACGCCAGAGATGCAGCCCCCAACTAGCAGGCGCGCACGGTGTAGGAAAATGGATTACGCTTGGGAAAGACCGGAGCAGCATCGCGGCGAACCCGCCGCGCCTTAAAGCCGCGCGGCTACCGCTTTGCCGATCGTCTCGGTTCCGGCATCTCCGCCAAGGTCGGCGCCGAGCACGCCGTCGCCGAGCGTAGCGGCGACGGCCCGCTCGACCCGAACCGCATCCTCCTCCCGGCCGAAACTGTGGCGCAGCATCATGGCGGCCGAAAGAATCGTCGCCATCGGATTGGCCTTGCCCTGCCCGGCAATGTCCGGCGCGCTGCCATGGATCGGCTCGTACAGGCCCTTCGTCCCGAATTCGGTCTGCTCCTCGCCCAGAGAGGCGCTCGCAAGCAGGCCGATCGAGCCGACGCACATGCTGGCTTGATCGGAGAGGATGTCGCCGAAAAGGTTGCCGGTCACGACCACGTCGAACTGTCCGGGATCCTTGACCAGCTGCATCGCTGCATTGTCGACATACATATGGCTCAGTTCGACTTCGGGATAATCCTGCGCGACCTCGATCACCACTTCGCGCCAGAGCTGGCTGGTCTCCAGAACATTGGCCTTGTCGACACTACACAGGCGTTTGCGCCGGCCCTGCGCCGCACGGAACGCGACGTGGGCAATGCGGCGTACCTCGTCCTCGGCGTAGGACATGAAATCGTATCCCTGCCTCCGCCCGTCATTGAGCGTGCGAATCGCCTTCTCGCCGAAATAGACGTCGCCATTGAGTTCGCGCACGATGAGAAGGTCGATCTTGCCGGCGATTTCAGGGCGCAGCGCGGAGAGGCGCTCGAGGCCGTGGAACATGGTCGCCGGGCGCAGATTGGCGAACAGGCCGAGTTCCCGGCGCAGGCCGAGGATCGCCTGTTCGGGCCGCAAATGCCGTTCAAGCCCGTCGCATTCGGGATCGCCCACAGCGCCGAACAGCACCGCATCGGCGGCGCGCGCAATGTCCAGCGTTTCGGGAGGCAACGGATGACCGTGGCGGCGATATCCCACGCCGCCTACATCGCCTTCGAACACGGTCAATCCAGGCAGATCGAGAGCACCAAGCACGCGCATTGCCTCGCGCGTCACCTCGGGTCCGATTCCGTCACCTGCCAATACCGCGATCTTCATCCGTCCATCCGTTCCAGGAGTTCCACCAGTCGTACGCGCGCGGCCATAACGTCTCCGCGCCGGTCGGCAAGGAGGTAGTGATCGAGCGGGCCCGATAACCGGTTCAGAGCGGCGAGCGTTTCGGAAAATTCGTTGCCGGCGTTGGGAGCCTCCCCTCCGTAGCCGAGTTCGCGCAGCAGCAGCGTTTCGTAGGCCAGCAGTGCTGGCGCCCAGCCGCGCGCCGACGGGGCCTGGCAAATCGCATCAAGGAGTGCCGCTAAAGCGCTGTAAAGTTGAGGATAGGCGTTGCGTTCCGGCAGCGCCGTGGCGGTGAGCGCGGTAGACCAGCCGATCGCCGCCGCAGCCAGCGGTTCCCCGAGCCACGGACCGCGGCTGGCCGTGAGTTCGAGCCTGGCAAAAGGGAGCTGGCTGTCCGAGCGTGCCGAAAGTTGCAGATCCACAAGGTTTCCGGGGATCACTACAGGGCGAAGCTGCCGCCCGCGCCCGCCTGCGACATAGCCCGCGACGAGGCCATATTCCTCGGTCAGCAGCCGCGCGATGACCGCCGTCTCGCCATGCGGCCGGGCGGCGAGGAGAATGGCAGGCGCGCGGATGTGCATCGGGGCGTGATAGCAGGATCGCCAGCCCTGCGAAGGCGCGCTTACATCTGCTCGGGCATGCCCAGGTGTTGGAGGTAGTCCGGCTTGCCGAGCGAAACGCCCTGCGCGCGCAGGATCGCGTAAGCGGTGGTGGCGTGGAAATAGAAATTCGGAAGGGCGAAATTGCGAAGGTAATCGACGCCGTTCCAGCGGTAGCCCATGCCGTTGGGGAACTTCATCACGACTTCGCGGCTCTCGCTGCCGTCAAGCGTGGCAGGATCGACGCTTTCGATGAAAGCGATCGTCTTGTCGCAGCGCTCCTTAAGCTCGGCCAAACTGGTTTCGTTGTCGGGCATCGAGGGCGGTTCGATTCCCATGAGCCGTGCCATCGCATTCTTCGCCGAATCCGAAGCCATCTGGTAT
>DASWIR010000017.1:0-14534 GCA_036397575.1 Alteraurantiacibacter sp.
ATCTCGGGCCCACTGTTCCAGACGCCCAAGGAGACTTGCGAGATGGCGCTGTCCGAAGGGGTGGATGTGGTCGGCGCAAGCTCGCTCGCCGCCGGGCACCGGACGCTGATCCCCGAACTGATCGGGCATTTGCGTCAGGCAGGCCGTGCCGATATCAAGGTTGTCGCTGGCGGAGTGATCCCGCCGCAGGATTACGATTTCCTCCGCGAGGCCGGGGTGCAGGGCATTTACGGGCCGGGCTCCAACGTGGTCGAATGCGCCGCCGACCTGCTGCGCCTGCTCGGCCACAACATGCCGCCTGTGGGGGACCAAGACTGATGTTCTCCAAGATTCTCATCGCCAACCGGGGCGAGATCGCCTGCCGGGTGATTAAGACGGCGCGGCGCATGGGGATCGCGACGGTCGCGGTCTATTCCGATGCCGATGCGCCTGCGCCGTTCGTGAAGATGGCGGACGAGGCAGTGCATATCGGTCCGTCGCCCGCCGCCGAGTCCTACCTCGTAGCGGAGAAAATAATCGCGGCCTGCAAGGAGACTGGGGCCGAAGCGGTGCATCCGGGCTATGGCTTCCTTTCCGAGCGTGCGAGCTTCGTCGAGGCGCTGGAGGCGGAAGGCATCGCCTTTATCGGGCCGCCAGCGAGCGCCATCGCCGCGATGGGCGACAAGATCGAGAGCAAGAAGCTTGCGCTGAAGGCAGGGGTAAACGTCGTGCCCGGCTTCGTGGGCGAGATCGAGGATACCGACCATGCGGTGCAGATCGCCGCCGAGATCACTTATCCGGTGATGATGAAGGCTAGTGCCGGGGGCGGGGGCAAGGGCATGCGGCTCGCCTGGACCGAACAGGATGTGCGCGAAGGCTTCGAAGCGACCAGGCGCGAAGGGCTGAACAGCTTTGGCGATGACCGGGTCTTTATTGAGAAGTTCATCGAGAGCCCTCGCCATATCGAGATACAACTTCTGGGGGACAAGCATGGCACCATCCTGCACCTGAACGAGCGTGAGTGTTCGATCCAGCGGCGCCACCAGAAGGTGATCGAGGAAGCGCCAAGCCCCTTCGTCACGCCTGAAATGCGCGCCAGAATGGGCGCGCAGGCGATCGCATTGGCCAGGGCCGTGAATTACCATTCGGCAGGTACGGTCGAGCTGATCGTCTCCGGCGCGGACCCAACCGGAGAGAGCTTCTACTTTCTCGAAATGAATACGCGGCTCCAGGTCGAGCACCCGGTGACCGAGGCGATCACCGGAATCGACCTCGTCGAGCAGATGATCCGCATCGCGGCGGGCGAGAAGCTCGCCTTCGCGCAAGATGATATCGGGATCGATGGCTGGGCGATCGAGAGCCGGGTCTATGCGGAGGATCCGTACCGTGGGTTTCTCCCCAGCATCGGACGGCTGGTACGCTATTCTCCTCCAGCCGCGTCCTTCGAGACGAGTCCTCAGCCTGTGGCTTCGGCCTCTCCTCAGGACGAACGGGAAGGGCAAACCAAGTCCGTTGGCCCTGAGGAGCGAGGACGTAGTCCGAGCGTCTCGAAGGGTAGTCTGCGGGGCGTTGATGGCGTGCGCGTGGATGATGGCGTCGCCGAGGGCGGCGAGGTGTCGATGTTCTACGATCCGATGATCGCCAAGCTGATCACCTGGAGCGATACGCGCGATGCGGCAGCCGAGCTGCAGGTCGATGCGCTCGACCGGTTCCGCATCGGGGGGCCGGGGCACAATCTCCATTTCCTCAGTGCGATCATGCAGCACCCGCGCTTTCGTGCAGGGGATCTCACCACCGGCTTCATCACCGAGGAATGGCCCGACGGCTTCGCCGGTGCACCCGCAGACGAGGAGCGCCTTCGGCTGCTCGCGGCGCTGTTCGCCGGGGCGGAATGCACCTGGCGTGCGCGGGCGGGGCGTATTTCGGGCAAGATCGACGGCGCGCCGCCACCGGGCTCGGACTGGACGGTGCGGCTGCACGGGCGCGAGTTCGCGGTCACGCTCGGCGATGGCGGCGCAACGGTGGATGGCGAATGGATCGGCGGCACATGGGATTGGCAGCCGGGCAGATGGCTCTCTACCGCGCGTAGCGACGAGGGCAACGAACTGGCCGTCCAGCTCTCGCGGGACGGCGTCCATTGGCGAATCTCCACGCGCGGTGCAGAGCATCGCGCGTTGGTGCTGCCCGTGAGCGTCGCTCCGCTCGCCGCTCATATGATCGAAAAGGTGCCGCTCGACCTTTCCAGATTTGCGATCAGCCCGATGCCCGGCCTGCTGGTTGCGCTGCATGTGAGTGAAGGCGATGAGGTGCAGCCTGGCCAGCCGCTTGCCACGATCGAAGCGATGAAGATGGAGAACGTGCTGCGCGCGGAAAAGGCGGGCACGGTGAAGGTGGTCAATGCCGCGCAGGGGGCGAGTCTCGCGCTGGACCAGGTGATAATCGAGATCGAGTGAACCTGGTCAGGGTTGCTCCAGCGAATCCTCCACGCGAACATCATATTGCGCGAGCAGTCCATCGACGGCTTCGTTCGCCGCTTCGACGCGTTTTGCCGCCAGAGCATCCTCGCGCACGCGGGCGCGGATTTCGCCAAGCGGCGGGAGTTCGGCCGGAGCATGTTCGCTCACGCCCAGCGCATGCCAGCCATGGTCGGATTCAACCGGGCCGTGCCAGCGCGATGAAGCCCGCAGTTCCAGCGCGCTCTTCGCGAAACCGTCACCGAACTGGCTGGCGAGTATCCGCGCATCCGCATCGGCATAATGCGTCTGGTAGAGGAAGCGGTCGCCATGCTCGCCGGCCTGCTGGAACGGAATCCTTCCGGAATTGAGCTGCATGACCGCCGCTTCCGCCGCCGCCCTGGCCGATCCGCTGCGTACCTCCTTCGAGAAGAAGACATGGGCGAAGCGTAGCCTTTCGGACAGGCCGTAATCGGCTGTATTGGTGCGGTAATATTGCTCGACCTCCGCGTCGCTCACGGCGACTTCCCCGGCGCGCTCCTCCAGCAGCAATTGCCGCATCTGCTGCACCACGCGTCGACGCACCAGCGGGTCTGCCCCGGCAAGGTCGAGCGCGCTGCCTTCGCGGTAGAGTGCTTCTTCGGCAGCGGCATCGCGCACCAGCGCGGCGCGTTCCTCCACGCTCATTCCGGCGAGCAGCCGCTCGAAACTGTCATTGTCGTAAAGCTGCGCGCGCGACTGCAGATGGTCGATCACGCTCTGCCGGGTGACGCGGATCGTGCGGTCGCTGCCGGTGTCTGGCGCCAGCCAGGCGGCTGCGGTGAACAGCAGCGCGCCCGCGCCGAGGAAATGGACCAGCGGCTCGCGCAGCCACTCGCCTACTTTCATGATGGCCGGTACCACACCGGCGAAGACCATCCGCGCTCCTGGATCGTCGGAGGCTGCTTCAGCGTCACCGGATCGATCCCCATGGCGAGCGCATCGAACAGATGCTGGCGGGGTGTCGGGATTTCGAGCACCCGAACATAATAGAAGGCCGGCTCGGCCGGATCGAATTCCGGATCGGTCCACAGTGCGGTCAGTTCTGCCGTGCCGATCGTGTTGCTGTAGCGCGCAGAGGCGACATCCACCGTATTGCCGACCGCGGGCAGTTTGCCATCCGCGCCGATCCGGCGATTGCCGCTCCAGGCTACGTCGAACACTTTCTCGTGCAGCGTCCCGTCGGCCGCCATCCAACCCTTTACCACCTGGATGCGGTCGAGATTGCCGGCTTCGGGATCCTTGACCGCGCGGATGGCGAATTGCGGCGTCTTGCCGCCATTCGCCATCGGCAACAGCCCGCCCATCGGCACGCCCTTGCGATAGCCGATCGCGGCGAAATCGCGCGAGGTCTCGTCGCCGGGTGCGAAGCCGTATCCGGCGAAGAGGCGCAGCGTCATTCGCGGCCCGCTCGTTGCATAGACTTCGCGCCGGCGAAACGCGTCGAAGAGCGCCTGCCGGTCGTTGCGGTCGGCCCATACTCCGGCAAGGCCGGAAGCGGACATTTCCGCGGCCGGGAAGATGATATTCGCCTTGTTGGCTCCCACCCGGTCGGCGGGCAGGTAATCCTCGCCCATCTTGCCGAGGAAATCGTTCTCCAGCTGCGAGGAGAAGCCGGTGTGGCTGTCGCTTGCGCCGACCAGGCCGAAGCGGAACGGGTTGGCTCCGATGCGCGCCTCTTCGGCAAGCCCGTTCTTGAGCGCAGAGCGCGTATAAGAGCCTTCGGAGACTTCGGTCACCACGCCGGTCAGCAGCATGTTGCGAAGTTCGAAATCGGCAAACTCGTCGCGCGGGGAGAGTGCCGGATGGGTTTCGGAAGTGCCCTTATATTGCGTGACTTCCACTACCGGCTCCCAGGCGGCGCGGCGCATCGCATATTCGGCGCTGAACGGATTGCCGTCGCTGTCGGTCAGCTCGAACATCTTGCCGTCGGACAGGTTCGAATTGTGCGGGATAGCGACGAAATCCGCTCCCGTGCGCGCGTGCGTTTCCTCGAAGAAGGCCCAGAGGTCTTCGGGCCGGTCGCTCATATAGTTGGCAAAGGGCAGGAAACGTTTCGCAACCTCGCCGTCGCTATTGGTGAAGACGACACGGTGCATATTGCGCATGTTAGGCGCGCTGGTCCATTCCCAGCCGATCAGCGCGGTGAACTCACCCGGGATATTGTGCCGTTCGGCCGCGGCAATCTGGTTGGCCCAGCTTGCACGCAGCACTTCCGGCGATTGCATTTCCGCATCGTATTGCGCGCGCTCTTCCTCACTCAGCCCGTCGCCGAACATGGTCGCCGTCGTCAACGCCCTGCCGCCCTGCTCCCGGAAGATACTGAGGAGCTTCTGTGCGCTCGGATATTTGAGGATTTCCGGATCTCCGGCGGCAATCCGGCTGGAAACGCCCAGGCTCACCGCGTGATCGGCAAGGACCATGAAGTCGAGCGGACGGTCGATCTGCACGCGCTGCCCGGTGCGCGGGAAGATTACCGGCATGCCGCGGGCAAAACGATAAGCGCTTTCGGGATCGGCGTTCGCCGTTCCGCTCGAAAAGGCGTCTATCGAATTGATCGAATGAACATGGGTGTCGCCCCATAGCAGCATGCGATCCCCGTCCTCCGGTGCGGGTGCGGCCTGGGCATCGGCAAGCTCGGGATTGGCGTCGGCGCGCTTAGGCGCGGATGCCGTTTCGCTGCATGCGGACAGCGCGGTGGCGGCCAGCAGCGCGAGCAGCCCAGTTTTAGGGATCATGGCCTGTACCACACAGGCGACGTCCAGGCGCGTTCCTGCAGCCATGCCGGGGTGCCTTCCTTCAGCGGAATGCCGGTCTTGACCGACAGGTAAGTCGCCCAGCGCGGCGTCGGTATCTCGATCACACGGACATAATAGAGCGCGCGTTCGCCCTGGTCGAAATCGGGATCGGTCCAGGTGCCGAACAATTCCGTCGCGCCGATAGTGTTGCTGTAGGTCGCTTTCGATGCGTCGACCGTGTTGCCGACGGGCGGCAGCCTGCCATCGGCCATCGGCCGGCGGCCGTCCGACCAGGCGACATTGTAGATCTTCTCGTAGCTCTTGCCGCCTTCGCGCCACAGCTTGACGACCTGGACACGGTCGAGATTGCCGGAGTCCGGATCGCGCGCGGCCTGCACCACGAAGCTCGGTGCGCGGGCATTTGCCGGGCGGGCTGCGATCGTGCCGCCCATAGGCACGCCCCAGCGATGGGCTTGGGAGGCCCAGTCGGCTCCTTGCCCCAGCGAAGCCGGATCGCCCCAGCCGGCGAACATCCGCACTCTCATGCGCGGGCCGGAAGTGGCGAAGGTCTCGCGCCGGCGCAGCGCGTCGAATATCTCTTCGCGCGTATTGGCACCGGCCCAGACACCTGTAAGCCCGGCAGCGGAAAGTCCGGCCAGCGGCGCGCTCAGCACGGGCGAATCCTCCGTCAATATTTCCAGCGCATTGCTGTGGGCGTCGCTGAGGCCGAGAGCACCGGGGAAATTGTCTTCCTCGGTAGAGGAGACGCCCGAATGGTAGTCGGTCGCCCCGACAAAACCCTGCTCGAATGGATTCACACCGAGCCGTTCCTCCAGCTCCATCCCGCGCTGCAGGCCCGGCCGTACATAGCCGCCATAGATGTCGCCGTCCGGAGGAAGCAGCTCGAAATCCGCGAACTCGTCGTCGGGCGAGATTTCCGGGCGCGTTTCGCTCGTGCCCTTGACCTGAGTGATTTCGACGAGCGGCTCCCACATCGCCCGCCGCCGGGCATATTCGGCGGTCATCGGCTGGTCGTATGTGTCGTTCCAGGGAAAGGCGAGCCCGTCGGACAGGTTCGAATTGTGCGGGATCATCAGCGAATCGATCCCGCGCTGCCGGTTATTCTCGGCATAGGCCCACAGCGCCTCGTGATGCACGGAATCGGTCGAGCCGAAAGGCATCTCGGGATAGTTCGGCCCGCGGAAGATCACGTTGCGATGGAGGTGCGCGCCATTGCTGCGATAGGTCGGCGAATATTCGAAGGCGACGAAAGCGGTAAACTTGCCCGGCTGGTAATGGCGTTCGGCCGCAGCGATCTCGTCCTGCCAATGCGTGTAGACGCCCGCCGGATCGGTCAGACCTTCCCGGTCCTCGCCGAAGAGGCCGGCGACCATCTGGCCGAAGAGTTCGAACATCACCGCCCCGCCTTCATGGCTGAACAGCCGCTGCCAGTTCGCCTGGTCGCCGGGCAGGTGGCGTTTGCCCGCCATCGCCTCGCGCACATTGCCGAGATACTCGGCGTGGTCGGTGACGGCGAGGAAATCGAGCGGCCCGCGCCGCTGCACCATCTGGCCAAGGTAATCGACCGCCTCGCCCCTGGCATAGCGATAGGCGTCGTCGGGCGTGGTGTTGGTTTTCGCCGCCGCAGCGTCGAGCGAATAGGAGGTGTGGAGGTGAAGGTCTCCGAAATAAACCTGCCGTGCGCCGGGATCGCCTGCGGTCTCGGCGGCCGCAACGGCTGCGGCTTCGGTGGCGGTCTGCGCCTGCGTAGCTTCGGTAGCCCGCTCGGTGCAGCCGCTCGCCATCCCCGATCCGGCGAGCAGCATAGCCAGGCTGGCTGTTGGAAATTGCTTCATGTCCCCTCCCAAGGATGTGTCACGCGATGCTGTGTTGCCGGCAAGCGAGAGGGGAAACGCTTGCGATCGCTCCATAAGCCTAGCCTCTGGTATCGCTGGAGTCGATTCCTTCGCTTCGCCATTCTGCCCAAACAGGAATTCGGTCGCGCCGGAGGATGATGGCGCGACCGAAAGCCCGACAAGGTCAAAACTCCTTCTTGACCGTCACCGACCATTCTCTCGGCCGTCCGAGCGCACCCACGATGAGGCCTGCGCCGGCACCCGTGAGGTCGAATTTGTTCACGAAATAATATTCATCGAACAGATTGGTGACCGCCAGGGAAACGCTGAGGTCCTCATCCGCATTGCGCCAGGTCAGGCGGGCATTGGTCAGCGTGTAGCTCTCGATCATGCCGAACAGGTCGGTGGGCGTTCCTGCTGCCGGCACTGTGGCGGACGAGGTCAGCTCGCCCTGATACGCGACGTCGATCCGCGGCGTCAGCGATCCGGACGATTGCATGTCGATCCGGTACTGTGCGCCGATCGACCATTGCCATTCGGCAACGCCGCGCGGCGGGGCCGAGAGTGCGTCCACATATTGCGGATCGGAGGAACATGGCGCAGCGGGATCGGCCGTCCGGTCAACCACCGTCGGCACCACGCAGTCCCACGAGAAATCGAGATAGGACAGCGATGCATTGATGTCGAAACCGTCGACCGGCTCGGCGAAGAATTCGACTTCCAAGCCTTTGACGGTTGCGTCACCCGCATTCTGCGGCAGCGCGCATGGGCCGGGCCCGCCAAATTGTGGGCAGGCCAGCAGGGTCAGCTGCGCATCGGTGAAATCGTTGTAGAACGCGGCAAGGTTCAGGCGGACCCGATTGTCGAACAAGTCCGTTTTCAGGCCGATCTCGTAGGCGATCAGTTCTTCGGGGCCGAATGGCTGGACCTGCGCCGCGTTGAACGGCCGCGGCGAAACGCCGCCGCCCTTGAAGCCCGAGGCGACTGTCACATAGGCCAGCACCTGCTCGGAAAAGCGGTAGTCGGCGGAGGCACGAAAATCGACCCGGTCGCCTTCATAGCTGCCGACCGAGCCGGTCAGCGCGGTCACCATCTCGGCGGTATTGCCGTCATTGTCGAAATCGAGCGTGTCCGCTCCGGAATAGCCGAAGCCGTAGGCGGCGCCGACCGGATCCACATAGCGGTTGATAGTGCCGTCATAGTTGCGGCGCTCGAACACGGTGGTTTTCGATTCTTCGGTATAGCGCGCGCCCAGCGTGAAGGTGAGCGCGTCGGTCACGTCGAGGATCGCCGTGCCGAAAATCGCCTTGGAATCGGTTTCGACCGGATTCGTGCCGAGGAACTGCAGCGGATAGAGCGGGTTCGGACCCGCTGACACGTAACGGATATCCTGCAGCGTATTATAGCTTGTGTTCTCTTCGGAATAATATCCGCCAATCGTCAGGGCGAACCAATCGGCCACGTCTGCGTTGATCCGCAATTCCTGGCTGAAGAAGTCGCTTTCGACGTCGTTGACTCCGAAATTGAGCTGCCCCGGCGCCAATTCCGCATCGTTCACGAAGTAGTTTCGGAACTCGCGATAGGCGGTGATCGATGTCAGCTGGATCCGGTCGGAAAGATTGACTTCGAGGTTCGCCGAAACGCCCCATCCTTCGTAGGATTGCTGGTCGTCGAAGCCCAGCGTCTCGTGGAGGATCTCGCCATCGGCATCTGGCCGCAGCGGGCTGCCGATGAATACTCCGCCCTCATGTCCGTATGTCGCGAAATTGCAGAATTTCCCGCAGATGAAACGGCTATCGGCCGGCAACCCGTCCGGCGTCGTCACGTTGGGATTGGAGTTGGCGAGGTAGAGCAGCACCTCGGGGCCGTTATTGGCGTCGTCCTTCACATAGTCGCCGCTGATCGTCAGGTCGATCGCGTCGGACGGAACCCAGCGGACGATGCCGCGCACCGCCTTGTAGTTCGTGTCGCCAAGATCCTCGACAACGCAATCGCCAGAGATCGTGTTGATCGTCGGCGCTCCGGATGGATTGGCGCAATTATAGTCGACCCGGTCGACAAAGCCTTCCTGGTCCTTGAACGATCCCGATATGCGGGCAAAGAGCGTATCGGTCAGGGCGAAGTCGGCCGCGGCGCGCACGCCGATCTTGTTGCGGCTTCCATAGGTGCCTTCGACATAGCCCGAGGAATCACCGGTCGGCTTGCGGCTGACGAAGCGGATCGCGCCGCCTTCCGAGTTGCGGCCCGTCAGTGTGCCTTGCGGCCCGCGCAATATCTCCACGCGTTCGACGTCAAGCAGGTCGAAATTGGCGCCCGTCAGGCGAGGGTAATAGACATCGTCGATATAGATGCCCACGCCAGGTTCGAGCTGCGGATTGAAATCGATCTGGCCGAGGCCTCGGATCGAGGCGGAAATCGAATTGCCGAAAGCGCTGTTGGTGTTGCGCAGCACCACGCTGGGTGCTTGCTGGGCCACTTCGGTGAGCTCCGTCTGGCTGCGCGCTTCCAGCATATCGGCGTTGACCGCCGTGATTGCGAGCGGCGTGTCCTGCAGCAATTGCTCGCGGAACTGCGCGGTGACGACGATCTGGTTACCTGCATTCGTGTCATCGGCGGCGGCATCGTCG
Organism: Alteraurantiacibacter sp.; assembly: GCA_036397575.1. Classification (GTDB taxonomy): domain Bacteria; phylum Pseudomonadota; class Alphaproteobacteria; order Sphingomonadales; family Sphingomonadaceae; genus DASWIR01. The sequence goes on from DASWIR010000017.1 coordinate 9,693, forward strand.
TCTTGCGCGATGGCGGGCGACATCGCTCCGAAAAATATCAGACTGGCGCTGGCACAACTGCACAGCAGGCGTATTCTCGTCATGATCCCTCCCAGGTGATCGGTTGGGCCCGTCTCCGGGCTTGCAAAGGCAATGCCGCTCTGACGGCGGCGTCCACTTGCAAATGGCCGGGGAGGGGGTTGCGTAGCAATCGCCGCAACGGCTATCGCTGATTATAGCCAATTGGGTATAACTCGACATGCCGACGCTCCGACAGCTTGAGATATTTGTGACCGTGGCGAGATCTGCCAGTATGCGCGAAGCGGCCGATGCGCTCGACATCAGCCAGCCGTCGGTCAGCAAGCAACTGGTGGCGATGGAACGTTCGCTAGGTGGCGAGTTGTTCCTGCGCCGCAGGGGAGAACGGGCGCGCCTGTCGCCGTTCGGCTTGTCGATCCTCGCCGATGCCAGACGCGCAATCAGCGCTCAGCAGCGTCTGTCGCGCGATGGCGGGGCCGCAAACCACCGGGAGACTGTCCGGCAAGTCTTCGTCCGTCCTTTCATGCTGGATCAGGTCAAGGAGCGGCTCGGCCGGCTTCACGAGGCGGGGCTCTCCCCGAAGATCAAGTTCGTTGTCGTCGACGACGCCGAGGATATCGCAGTGCGCGTTGCGGCAAACCGGGATTCGCTGGCCGTCTTGAGGTCGGGTTCTTTGTTTCCCGCCCGGGACGTGGTGCAGATCGTGCTGCGCGAAGAAACCGCGTCCGTCTATGTGTCAGCCGATTTGGCGCAGCAGATCGCAAGCGGGCAAGTCCGCCCAACGGACCTGCCGGTGCTGATTCCTCCAGGCTCCCCTGCCTTTTATGCCTGGGTGGCAAGCATACTGCCCGGCACGGGATTTGACGGCAGGAATATCGAATACGGGCCGCAATTCGTCGAACTGCTCAAGGAGGAGATTGTCGGCGGGAAAGGTGCTTCCGTATTCATGGACTGGCATATGCGCGAGCTGGTGGAAGATGGGAGGCTGGTAGCGCTCGCGCCGCTCGATTGCCCATTGCGGCTCCTGCTGCTTGCCCATGGCAATATCGCGCCGCCTGAACTGAGTAGCTTCGCCAATCTTTTCCGCGAGATCTAGGCCGCATTGACTTTGACCGGTTCCAGCCGGTTCAACGAGATTGTTGTTACTCTTTCGCCGCGCTGTTACCTCTTGCGCAGGACGCAGTCCTGGGAGAGATAATAATGACTCGTTTCACTAAACCGATATTTATGCTTGCCGGTGCGGCGTTGACCATGTCCGTCCCCGCCATGGCCGAGGATTCGCCGGTGGTCGGCAATTGGGACACGGTGGCCAAGACCGACTTCGGCAATTTCCAGGCGGTGATGAGTTTTGCCGCTACCGAAGAAGGGTATGCGATAGAGATGACGGACGTGCCGCCGGAAGGCGCTCCTGCGGGTCCGCCGATGGAGAGTGCTATCTCCGATATCAAGGTTGAAGGAAACGGCTTCAGCTTCAAGCGCCAGCTTTCCACGCCGCAAGGTCCGATGGAACTGACCTATACGGGCAGCGTCGATGGCGACACGCTGACTGCCGAGGCCAATTCCGCCTTCGGAGCGATTCCCGTCACCGGCACCCGCGTCAGTGATTGATTGTTGCCGCGCAAGCGGCACCTGAGCTTTCGTACCGGGCGGTGACAGCCCAGGCGGAGGCTTGGAGCGAATGAGGGGAATGCCTGCAATGAAGAAACGAGGATTGCTGTTTGCCGCCGCGGGTCTCGCTGCGCTGGCCGCACCCGCCGCCGCACAAGAGGAGGCTGATTGCGACCGCCAATCCCTTATCGGCATGGCCGATGCCTATGCAGCTGCGCTGGCGGCGAACGATCCATCCGCTGTGCCCTTGGCGGAGGGGATCGTCACAGTCGAGAACCTGAAACGCATTGCGCCCGGAGAGGGGCTGTGGGTCTCGACTACCGGACCCGTGACCGATTTTGCGATCCATGTCGCCGATCCGGTTTCGCAGCAGGTCGGGCTGCTGGCGGTGCTGGAGCGGGAGGGCGAGCCCGTCCTGGTCGCGATCCGGCTGAAGCGCGAGAACGGCCGGATCGTCGAGGCCGAGCATCTCATCGGCAATGAGCTGAACGAAGGGCAGCTCGCCAATCTGCAACAGCCACGGCAGGCGCTGCTGAAGGAAGTGCCTTATGAATATGCGGATTCGCGCGGTAGGCTGATCTGGCTCGGCGAGAGCTATTACGATGCGCTCGACAACAACAATTCCCGCCACTCCAGTATGGCGGACGATTGCGAGCGGCGCGAAAACGGCTTTCAGACCGCCCGCAACCCGATGGTGCGCGAGTCGCCTGGCGGCAATGGCCAGTTCGACCCTATCTTCGCCTATCTCGGCGGACTGGGCTGTGCGGCACAGATGGACACCAATATGTGGGAATACATCACCGCTATTCACAGCCGCCGGGTTGAGATCGCCGACACGGTGACCGGGCTCGTCTGGGGCACGAGCCATTTCCAGCACGATTTCACAAAGAAGGATTTCGAGTTGATCGGCGTGCCCAGCGCCAAAGTGCGGCACCTGGAATTCAACCCGTTCGATATGCCTGCCGTTCACATCTACAAAGTGTGGGGCGGTGCGATCCACGAGATCGAGGCGGTAGGACTGACGGCACCTTACAAGTCGCCGACGGGGTGGGAGGAATGACGGTGCGTCTTCGGTTTGCCGTCGGGGCCGCGCTCGCGGCTGCGCTGCTTGCCTCGCCTCTGGCCGCGCAGGATGTCGATGCGGAGATCGCGGCGCTGACAGCGCGGGTCGAGAAGCTGGAGGGCATTCGCGCGGTCAAGAAGCTGCAGCGCGCCTTCGGCTATTATGTCGATCGGGGCCTGTGGGGCGAGGCGGCGGACCTCTTCGCCGACGATGGTTCGGTCGAGATCGGCGTGGACGGGGTCTATGCGGGGCGCGAACGCATCCGCGAATATCTGAAGCGGCTGCATGGCGGCCAGGAAGGGCTGATCTACGGTCAGCTCAACGAATGGGTGACCTTGCAACCGGCGATCAACGTGTCGCCCGACGGGCGCAGCGCCACCGCGCGCTGGCGCGATCTCGGCATGCTCGGCCAGTACAAGCAACATGCCGAATGGCGCGATGGCATTTACGAGAACAGCTATGAGAAGGGTGCGGACGGGATCTGGCGGATCCGGTCGCTCCATCTCTATGTCAATTTCGTCGTCCCTTATGAGAAGGGCTGGGCGCGGCTGAAGCCGGGCGAGGGGCTCGTGCGTTCGGATGCCTCCAAGGCTTTCCCGCCGGACCGCGGGCCCACAGTCACATACCAGCCGTTCCCAGCGGTGCAGCTGCCGCCTTTCCAGGCGCCGCATCCGGTGACCGGCCGGCAAGTGGGAGGAGGTGAATGATGCGCGCCATCCTTGCTACCGCGTTGGTTGCCGTCTTGCCGCTCGCACCGCTCGCCGCCCAGTCCGCCGAGCAGCGGCTGGCGCAATATCGCGAGCGCGTCGAACGGCTCGAAGACCAGGCCGCGATCGAGAACCTGCAGGCGACCTACGGCTATTATTTCGACAAGGGGCTGTGGAACGAGGTTGCCGACCTGTTCGCGGACGATGGCAGCTTCGAATATGGACAGCGCGGCGTCTATCGCGGCAAGGAGCGCATCCGCCGCGCATTGCTGCTGTTTGGGCCCAGCGGCCTGGCGCCGTCTCGCCTCAACAACCACATGCAGTTGCAGAATGTCGTGATCGTTGCCCCGAACGGTCAAACCGCCACCGGCCGCTGGCAGGGGCCGGTCATGCTGGGCCAGGCCGGGCAAAACGGTGTGTGGGGCGTGGGCATCTATGAGAACGAATATGTGAAGGAAGGCGGCACCTGGAAGATTTCGAAGCTGCATTTCTATCCGACCGCGCTGACCGATTACGATGCGGGCTGGATGAAGTCGCAGCTGCCGATGGAGGGGGTGAGCGCGATCTTCCCGCCCGACGAGCCGCCAACCGAGGTCTATCGCACGTTGCCCGGCAATTACATCCCGCCCTTCAGTTTCGACCATCCGGTGACGGGCAAAAGCCTGAAGGATCTGCCGCAGCCGCCCGACGACGTGGTGGGGAGGGAAGGACAATGAGACACGTGATGATCGCGGCACTGCTTGGCGCCGCTATTTCCGCCCCGCTCGCCGCGCAGACCACCGACGAGAAGCTCGACGCGCTCGAGGCGCGGATCGAGCGGCTCGAGGATCTGAACCAGATCGAGCGTGTCCAGCGCACCTATGGCTATTTCGTCGACAAGGGACAGTGGACGCAATTGTCCGAGCTGTTCACCGAGGACGCCACTTTGGAGATCGGCGGAAAGGGCATCTTCCTCGGCAAGGACCGCGTGCTCGAATATATGCAGACCGCCTTCGGCCCGGACGGGGCCAAGCCCGGCATGCTCGCCAATCACATGCAGTTCCAGCCGATCCCCGACATCTCGGCCGATGGCGCGACCGGCTGGATCCGTTCCCGCGCCTATGTGATGAGCCTCGGCGGCTGGGGCCTTCCGCTCTACGAGAACGAGTATGAGAAAGGCGCGGATGGCAAATGGCGCATCAGCCGGCTGACCGGGCCCTTCACCATGTACACCAACTGGGAGGGCTGGGGTAAGAATGCGCTCAACAACACCTGGCCCGACAAGTTCGACCCTCCGCCGGACCTGCCGCCGAGCACGGTCTATCTGACCTATCCGGCCTATTACATCGTGCCATTCCATTATCCGAACCCGGTGACGGGCGAGGCTTTCACGCCCGGCACGCAGCCGGCCGGCGCCTACCACCGTCCGCCGGGCACGCCGGAACAGCAGCAGTCCCTGACCGTCGG
>DASWIR010000018.1:0-18973 GCA_036397575.1 Alteraurantiacibacter sp.
CACATGCGCGGGGGTATCGAGCCGTCGATCGAGCCTGCACCGCCATAAGCGGACGGAGCGCCGGGCTCTTCGGCGAGGGGCAGACGGCGGACTTCGACATTCGCGTCCACCTGGGTACGGAATGCGCGCGGCATCTGCGCCTTGATCCAGTCGATCCGCTCGCGGATGAAGGTTACGATTTCCGCCCGCCCGGGATCGCCTTCGGCGAATTGGAATTGCGGATCGGCGCGGACCATTTCCATCCGCTCGCCCATACTTCCCTCGATATAGCCGAAGCTCGCGAGGATCGGCTCCATCTGCCCGTGCAGCCGCTGCATCTCATCGAGGCCCATGCGGTGGATTTCGTCGGCGGAAAGCCGCGTGGTCGTGCTGGCGCGCAGCGCCCAGCCATACCATTCCTCGCCGCGCGGCTGTGCCCACATACCGGCATCGCCGGTGGCGTGCTCGCGCTGAATGCGCAGCTCGGCCAGTTGCCGCTGCAGTGCCTCCATGACCGGACCGGTTTCCAGTGCCATCACGCTTTCGGCATAGGACGCCGCAATACCCGCATCATCGGTGCGCACACGCAGTGGTTGTGAATAGAGCTCGCCCTTCTGCGTCGCCTCGATCGTGCGTTCCATTTGCGGAATCGCCTTGTCCAGCAGAAAGCTCGGCGGGATCACGCCCATCGCTGTCGCCGCCCGCATCCGCGCCAGTTCGCCGTCGAAGAGGGCGGGCATGTCGCCCAGCCGCGCAACATAGGCGGCGGCATCGCTCGCCTCGCGCACCGGATGGGTAGCATCCATGAAGCGCGGCAGGTCGATATACGCCCCGACATTCTGGATCACCACATAAGGTGCGTTGCGCCAGCCACCTACCGCAACGTCGCCATAGGGCAGGGCGAGCCCGTCGAGCGCGACCGAATAGGCGCTTTCGACCACTTCGAGGCTGGTGACCGTGGCAGGATCGATTCCCTGCTTGTCCACGGCTCGTACTGAGGCAAGATCGCTTCGAAGCACGGCGGCCAGTTTCTCCAGATCGGCGGGGGCAGCCCCTCCCAGCTCCGAGCGGAGATAGGCATGCCCGCCCGTATCGACCCCGAGCGAGGTGGCCCCGGCGGGCGACAGTTCGAGCAGGTTCCACGCCACCCGGTCGAGCAGCGCATCGGGCGCAAGCGAACCGGAGGGTGCGGCGGCGAGGCTTTCGCCGGCGCGGGCGGCGCAGCCGCCGATAGCCAGGGCGGAAACGGAAGCGCCAAGCCCGGCAAGGACCTGGCGGCGCGAAGCGGTTGCGAGTGAAATTACCATGGAGGGTTACTGCGTTCGCCGCGCGGCCAAGTCAACGCGATCGGTGGTTTCCTGCTGAATCCTGGGCTAGGAATGCAGCATGCTCGACACTGCTCTTTCGCTGCTCGTCCTCACCGCAATCGCGCTCATAGGCGGCGCGGCATATCTGTGGCGGCGCAAGGGCTTCAACCGGCAGGTCCAGCTGATGCTAGTGCTGGCCGCAGTGATGATCGCGAATGTGGCGATCTGGACGCTGCCCGACGCCGGGGGCGAAGCGCCGCTCGACCGGCTGGACGAGCAGCGCTGACCCGGCTCAGTCGGGAATCTGCCAGAGCACCTTGTGCGAATAGGTGCCGACGATTTTCTCGCCATTGGCGTCCTTCGCCGCATTGAACCGCGCCCGCTGTTCGACGTTGCGGCAGGCGGCCCGGTCGAGGCTGGCAAAGCCGCTGCTCGCTGTGATCTCGCAACTCTTCACGCGTCCGTCCGTGCCCACGACGACCCGAAACCCGGTGATGCCCTCGTTTTCCTGCCGGATATCCCTGGCCGGATAGTCATTGGTGGTGACCCATCCTGCGGGGTCGTTGCTTGGCTTGGCCGTGACCGGATCCAAATCGAGCGAAGGCGTGAATGTAGGTCGCGGCTCCGGTATGAAGTCTATCGGCGGTTCCAGCGGCGGCTGATCGATCTCGACTATGACCGGACCGGTCGGAGTGACTTCTATCGGCGGTTTTGGCGCGTATTCGATGGTTTCGGCAGGCTTGTTGTCGGGCGGGACCGCATCGTCGACGGGCGGCGGCGTTTGCTTCTTAATATTGACGCCAATAAGCGGTGGATCCTCGATTACGATGCGCACGATATCCAACCCGCTGGCCAGCGCCAGTACTATGCCGCCTTGGATCGCGATCGCTGCAACGAGCGCGCCGGGGCGGTTCCGCCAGTTACTTTGCTCAAGATAAGCCATGCTCAGTCTCCTCTCCATGAGTCACGGTATGTTGTAACATCACTAAGAAGTTGCATGACTGTCAAGTTTTGCAGGGTCATTGCTATCGGCGATAGCCAACGCGCAGACATGGCCATGCCTGCGCAGCAACGCGCGAAAAGACAGCACGGGCCGCATCCGGCCCCGTGCTTCACATCACTTGATCGGGCAGTCCGGCGACAGGCGGAAATCGAGATATTTGTCGACCGACGCCATCATGTCCTCGAGCTCGTTTTCGAAGAAATGGTTGGCGCGCGGGATCTCGTCATGATGGATGGTGATGTGCTTCTGCGTGCGCAGCTTTTCGACCAGCTTCTGCACCGCGATGGGCTGCACCACCGTATCCGCCGCGCCCTGCACGAAGATGCCGCTCGCAGGGCAAGGTGCAAGGAATGAGAAATCGTACATGTTGGCCGGGGCTGCGACGGAGATGAAGCCGCGGACTTCCGGGCGCCGCATCAGCAATTGCATGCCGATCAGCGCACCGAAGCTGTAGCCGGCCACCCAGGTCGTCTGCGCCTCTGGATGAATGGTCTGCACCCAGTCGAGCGCCGAAGCGGCGTCGGACAGCTCGCCGACCCCATTGTCGAAGCTGCCCTGGCTGCGGCCCACGCCGCGGAAATTGAAGCGCAAGGTGGCAAAGCCGCGATCGGCGAATGTCTTGTACATTCGCTGCACAATGCGGTCGTTCATCGTCCCGCCACCCTGCGGGTGCGGATGGAGGATCATGGCGACGGGTGCCCGCGGACGGGGCGATGGCTGGAAACGGCCTTCAAGCCGGCCTTCGGGGCCGGGAAAGATCACTGCTGGCATGGGCGCTCTCGAATTCGGTTGGCCGCGCGGGTAGCGCATGGGACGTGCGGGGCTATATAGGGCGCAATCGCAATTTCGCAATTCCCGAGAGCAGCCAGGCTTGTCCCGAAACGACCGGATATATCTCGACCACGCTGCAACCAGCCCACTGCGGCCGGAGGCGCGGGCGGCAATGGAGCATGGATTCGGCATCTGGGCCAATCCGTCCTCACCCCATGCGGCTGGCCGCAAGGCGCGCGAGGCGCTGGAAAGCGCGCGGGCGCGGATCAAGGCTACGCTAGGCTGGGAAGGGGAGGTGATCTTCACCAGCGGCGCGAGCGAAGCGGCGGAACTGGCGCTGGGCGGCGCGGATGCGCCCAAGACCTTCGTTTCGGCAACCGAGCACGATGCCGTCCTGCGCGCCCTCGACTGGAGCGATCTCGAACTCTCGGTGAAGGCGGACGGCGCCCTCGATACGAAGCTGCTGCGGATGGCGCTCGATGAGCACCGCACGCTGGTCGCTGTCCAGCATGTCAATTCGGAAATCGGCAACCGCCAGGATATCGCGGGCGCCGCGCGCGCGGTGCATGAAAAGGGCGGATTGCTGCTGGTCGACTGCGCGCAGAGCGCAGGCAAGTTCCCGCTTCCGGCCGAGGCCGACCTGGCGATCGTCTCGGCGCACAAGTTCGGCGGGCCGATCGGTGTCGGAGCGCTACTGGTGAAGGACTACGCCATGCTCCATCCGACGGGCGGACAGGAGCGCGGCTATCGCCGGGGAACCGAGAACGTCCCCGGCGTTCTTGGAATGGCAGCCGCGCTCGATGCCTGCGGCGATCCATATATCGATCCCGGCTTGCTGGATCCGCTCGAACCTTTCGCCGGAGAAGTCCGTGCGCTCGGCGGCGAATGGCTTTCGGACCGGCTCGCCGATCCCACTCCCTATATCCGGGCCATCGCGATGCCGCACCTCTCGGGCAGCGCGCAGCTGATGCGCTTCGACCTCGCCGGAATCGCGGTCAGTCAGGGTAGCGCCTGCTCTTCCGGCACGATGAAGCGTAGCCATGTGCTTGCCGCAATGGGCCTGCCGGGCGAACTCGCCGACCGCACGATTCGCGTCAGTTTCGGCTGGAATACCACTCGAGCCGAGGTCGAGCGCTTCTGCGAGACCTGGCTCGCCATGGCGCGCGAGGCGGCGGAGAAGGCCGCGTGATCTATCTCGATTACCAGGCGACCACGCCGCTTGCCACCGAGGCGCGGGAGGCGATGCTCAAATGGCTCGGCGGGCCCGGCAGCGGCGGCTTCGGCAATCCGCACAGCGCACACCGCATGGGGCGGCAGGCGGCCGCCGCGGTCGAGCACGCGCGCGAGCAGGTGGCCGCGCTGCTCCCCCCGGGCGGCACGCTGATCTTCACCAGCGGCGCGACCGAGGCGCTCAATACCGCTCTGCGCGGGACTACCGGCGATGTGCTCACCTTCGCGACCGAACATGCCGCGGTGCTCGATTGCGCACGGCCGGTGCGGGAGGAGGGGCGCGATTTCGAAATATTGCCGGTGGGCGCAGGCGGGCAGGCCGATCTCGATGCGCTGAGCGCTGCCGTCGCCCCGGATACGGGCGTCGTCGCCGCGATGCTGGTCAATAACGAGATCGGCACGATCAACCCGCTCGCCGATATCGCCGCGCTTGCCCATGCGCAGGACGCGCTCGTCCTGTGCGACGCGGTGCAGGGTTATGGCCGGATCGCGATCACCGAAGGCGCGGACTTCATCGCTATCTCCGCGCACAAGATCCACGGCCCCAAGGGTATCGGCGCGTTGTGGATCCGCGGCGGCGCCGATCTCGATCCGCTGATGTTCGGCGGCGGGCAGGAGCAGGGGCTCCGCTCGGGCACGCTCAGCCCCGCGCTGTGCGCCGGTTTCGGCGCGGCGGCGGCGCTGGCGGCGGAGCGGATGGAGCAGGATGGCGCGCATGTCGCTGCGCTGTGGAGCCGCGCCCGCGAGCTGTTCCAGGGCTGGCAGCTCAATGGCAGCGCCGAGGCGCGCTGGAAAGGCAATCTCAACATCCGCCGGCAAGGGCTCGACGTCGCCCGGCTGATGAGCGATGTGCGCGAAGTGATGTTCTCCGCCGGGTCCGCCTGCGCCAGCGGCTCGGGCCGGCCGAGCCATGTGCTGCGCGCGATCGGCCTGTCGGACAGCGAAGCAAAGGGCTCCATCCGGCTCGGCTTCGGGCGCTACACCACGATGGAAGAGATCGAACAGGCTGCGGCGGCGATTGGCGCGGCGGCAAGCGAACAGGGAATTTGATGGTCAGGGTGCGGTTTATCGGCCGGAACGGCGAAACGATCGAAGCCGAAGGCGAGGAAGGCGTCTCGCTGCTCGAGGCCGGGCAGGCAGCCGGCATGCCGCTCGAGGGAACTTGCGAGGGCCAGATGGCCTGCTCCACCTGCCACGTGATCGTTGCCCGTGAATGGTTCGCGAAGCTCAAGGAGGCGAGCGAGGACGAGGAAGACATGCTCGACCTTGCCGCCGGCGTCGAGGCGACGAGCCGCCTCTCCTGCCAGATCGTGCTGGAGCCCGGCCTTGACGGGCTGGAAGTGAGGATCCCCGCCGAGGCCTACGACGCGCAGCTTTTTTAGATCGCCTATTTGTGAGTCCCTGCGCAGGCAGGGACCTCGTGCGGCAATCGCCGCGCTCGCGGCCCGGGGCCCCAGCATGCGCATGGGGAAACACGCTTGTTCCACGCTGTGCGGAGAGCCGCGGCGCTGCTAGGGCGAAACGAATCCCAAGTCCCTACCCCGTTCGTGCTGAGGAGGGACCGAGCCTTGCGAGGGCCCGTCTCGAAGCACCTGGGGTTGTGCCGGCCCTTCGAGACGCGCTCAGCCTGCGGCTTCGACTGCTCCTCAGGGCGAACGGAAATTGAATCAGAGGCCGCATGGTTGCCACTATCGATGCAGAAAAAGACCCGTTCGACGCGATCGTCGATGCCCCGTTCGACAGCGCGCTGGAGGAACGGTACCTGGTCTATGCCATGTCCACGATCACGGCTCGCTCGCTGCCGGATCTGCGCGACGGGCTGAAGCCGGTCCACCGCCGCATTTTATGGGGCATGCGCCAGCTTCGCCTCGGCCCGGACACCGCGTACAAGAAGTCGAGCCGCGTGGTCGGCGATGTGATGGGCAAGTTTCATCCGCACGGCAATCTGGCGCTGTATGACGCGCTGGTCCGTCTCGCCCAGCCCTTCGCCCTGCGTTATCCGCTGGTCGAGGGGCAGGGCAATTTCGGCAATATCGACGGGGACAATGCCGCCGCCGAACGCTACACCGAATGCCGTCTGACGAAGACGGCGATGCAGCTGATGGACGGGCTGGACGAAGGCACGGTCGACTTCGTCCCCACTTACAACAACGAGGAGGAAGAGCCTTCGCTCTTCCCCGGTCTGTTCCCGAACCTGCTGGCGAACGGTGCCAGCGGGATCGCCGTCGGCATGGCGACCAGCATCCCCAGCCACAATGCCGCCGAGGTGATCGACGCCGCGCTCGAGCTGATCGACAATCCGCATGTCGAGCATTCGCGGCTGATGGAGCTGTTCCATGGGCCGGACTTCCCAACCGGCGGGCTGGTGGTGGACAGCGCCGGGGCGATTGCCCGCGCCTATGAAACCGGGCGCGGCAGTTTTCGCGTGCGCGGGCGCTTCCACGCGGCCGAAGCCGGGCCCACGGCGGACCGCGAGGCGGGGATCGAGCGGCTCGGCGGCGGCCAGTACCAGCTGGTCATTTCCGAGATTCCCTATCAGGTGACCAAGGGCAAGCTGATCGAGCAGATCGCCCAGCTGATCGCCGACCGCAAGCTCCCGATCCTCGAGGATGTGCGCGACGAGAGCGATGAGCAGATCCGCATCGTGCTGGTGCCCAAGAGCCGCAATGTCGATCCCGAGCTGCTCAAGGAATCGCTCTACAAGCTGACCGATCTCGAAACCCGCTTCAGCCTCAACCTCAACGTGCTCGATGCCACGCGCACGCCGATGGTCATGGGGCTGAAGGAACTGCTCGAACACTGGGTCCTCAGCCAGATCGACATTCTTCAGCGCCGCACGCGTCACCGGCTGGAGAAGATCGCCGCGCGGCTCGAACTGGTCGAAGGCTATATCATCGCCTTCCTCAATCTCGACCGGGTGATCGAGATCATCCGTACCGAGGACGAGCCCAAGCCGCTGATGATGGAGGAATTCGGCCTCACCGACCGGCAGGCCGAAGCGATCCTCAACATGCGCCTGCGGTCTTTGCGCAAGCTCGAGGAAATGCAGCTCAGGGGGGAGCGCGACGCCTTGATCGCCGAGCAGGAAGATCTCGAAAAGCTGCTCGCCAGCCCCGCGCGCCAGCGTACGCGGCTGAAGCGGGACCTCAAGAAACTGCGCGAGGATTATGCCGAGGATACCGCACTCGGTGCCCGCCGGACGACTATCGCCGAGGCCGCGCCGACCGTCGAGTTCAATCCCGACGCGATGATCGAGAAGGAGCCGGTCACCGTCATCCTGTCGCAGCGCGGCTGGATCCGCGCGGCCCGGGGGCACTTGCCGCTCGACCAGGACTGGAAGTTCAAGGAGGGCGACGGCCCCGCTTTCGCGGTCCATTGCCAGACGACCGACAAGCTGCTGATCGCCGCCGACAACGGCCGCTTCTACACGCTCGGGGCGGACAAGCTGCCCGGCGCACGCGGTTTCGGCGAGCCGGTGAAGGGCATGGTGGATATGGACGCCGATGCCGGGATTGCGGCGATGGTAGTCTACAAGCCCAAAAGCCAGCTCCTGCTAGCCGCGACCACCGGCAAGGGTTTCGCCGCGGAAATGGACGAGCTGCTGGCGGAAACCCGCAAGGGGCGGCAGGTGGTGAACCTCAAGGGCGACGCGAAGCTCATTGTGGTGCGCGAAATCGATCCCAGGCACGATCATCTCGCGGTGGTCGGTGATAACCGCAAGCTGGTGATCTTCAGCCTCGAAGAACTGCCGGTAATGACGCGCGGGCAGGGGGTGACGCTGCAGCGCTATCGCGATGGCGGCCTGTCGGATGCGACCACGCTCAAGCTCGACGAAGGCCTGTCATGGCAGATGGGCGGAGAGAGCGGCCGCACCCGCACCGAGGAAGATGTGCGCGAATGGAAAGTCGCGCGCGGCGCCGCCGGACGCCTTCCGCCGCGCGGTTTCCCGAAGGATAATCGGTTCTGAACGCCTTCCTGTTCGAACCGAACCACTCCCGTTCGTGCTGAGGAGAGGCAGAAGTCGCAGGCTGAGGCCTCGTCTCGAAGCACCACTGCCCGCTGTTCGGCGTCCGCTTGGGCCGACAAGTTCCTTTATGAGCCGCATGGAATGCTGACATAACGGCGTAGGTCCGCAATTGGGCCGATTCTGTTGAAAAAGGCGCCCCTCGCGGAAGGTAAGAAACTTTGATGCTTCGGCAACTGCTCAAACGCAGGATTGATTCAGCGCCGGCGATCTCCTGATTCCGAAGCTGCTGTTGCGAGCAACGAAATGTCGGAGGCTGACTTTTTCAACAGAATAGGGCCGAGAGCAGTCCATCCTCTCTCGAACACACAAGATGATGCTGCGGACCCTATGCGCGATGGCCGAGCAGTAGGCCTGCCGGCCCGCCGCCGACGATGCAGACCTGGGGCTTCATACCGTCCGCTTCGACGGCGAAGCACGAGGTTCAGCCGGTGGAGTTCTACACTTCAGGCCGCGTCCTGATCGATCTGCAACACCGGGTTTTGCGTTCCGGACTCCCGTCCCGGCAAGAATTCATTGAGAACGCGCCGACGCGAGAACTTCCATTCTCCGTCCACCCGCCGCAGTTCGTCTTCGTAGATGCCGAAGGAGCCCACCAGAGGCGTGTTCCCGGGCCCGTTATTGGCCATTTCCCACCAGAACGCCCTGGTCCAGGCCTTGTCGCCTTCCACCCGGATGACGGTTTGAGCCAGAACGTGTCGCAGGACCGCCGGATTGCCCGTTTCGTCGGTATAGATCGAGCCGATACGTTCCTTGAAGCCGCGGATCGTCTCGACGATGGCGTCGCGTCCCTTGGCCATGCCGCGGGCGTACTCGAACTCCGCGTCATCCGTGAACGTCTGTCCGAACGTGTCGAAATCGTTCCAGTCGAGCGCAAACATATAGCGCGCCATCAGATCTTCGATAGCGGCGCGATCGTCTGCGTACGTTTGCGTCTGCGCACTGGGCATTCTTCAACGCCTCCTTGCATCTTGAAGGATTGCAATATCGGTATCGGCGTGTGCCGTTTCCGCTTGGCGGCCGGAGAGCTTCAGCACCAGCCGGTCGATGTCATCGGGGAGTCGGTTTCCGCGCCAGGCGACATGGCGGTCCGGCCGCGCCAGCACCAAGGCATGGCGGTAGGCGTCGGGAGGATTCTCTTCGTGGAGATCGAGGACCTGGAGCGGCATTCCCGCACGCGCCGTGCTTTCGACCAATCCGCTCACATCGGCAGTCGGATCGAAGCGGAGCAGCACGTAATCCTCCTCCATGACGTCGTACACGGAGCTGCCGTCCTTCAGCCAAAAATGGGGCACGCGGCACCCGGGCACGGTGGACGGCGTGTAATCGGCCATCGTGTAGACGGGCATGGGCTCGCCATCATATTCGATGAGAGGCGAACTGCCGTAGAAATAGCCGAAATTGAGACCCGCGCAGGCGAATTGCTCGACGTGAAGCCGTTCGGCCTCGCGGCCAATTTGGTCCCGCGTTCGCTTGCCTTCCAGCGTGTCGTCGAGAATTTCTTCGGGAATTTGCGTCCGCTCGGAGATCGCGCGACCCGCATGGCTCATGGCGAAGCGCGAAACCTGTTCGGTTATCGGTTTGCGTTCCGCCTCGTAGGCATCGAGAATGGCGGTGCCGCCCCAGCCGTTCAGTCTCGCTGCCAGCAGCCACGACAGATTCAACGCGTCGGCGATTCCGGCGTTCATGCCGTAGCCGGCATAAGGCACCCAGAGATGGGCGGCGTCGCCCGCGATAAAGACTCGCCGGTCCCGGAACCGGTCGGCCACCAGCCTGCGGCCGATCCAATCCTCGGTGTTGAGCACCTCGTATTCGAAGTCCGGTCCGACGCCCAGCAGCATCCGCAAGCAGGCATCGCGATCGACGTCGTCGAAGCCGTCTTCTCCCGGAAGCAGGTAGTTGTGCAGCAGCCAGGTGTCCCTGCCGTTTATCGCCAGCAGATTCCCGGCCCGGGCCGGGTGATAAAGATAGGTCAGCCATCCCGGCTTGCCGGGGGTCTGCTCGAGCAATTTCGGCGCACGGAAATAGGTGGATTGGACTTTCTGGATTTCCGCGTCGCCTTCCAGGCGAGCGCCGATCCCGTTGCGGACCACCGATCGGGCGCCATCGCAACCGACGAGGTATTGGGCCGCGATCGTATCCGTCGCACCCGTATCCAGATTCGAGACTTCGGCGATGATGCCGGTTTCGTCCTGGCGAAATCCGTCGAGCCTGGTCCGGTTCAGGATCGTGATCCCGCTCATCTCCGCCGCATGATCGAACAGCAGCGGCTCGAAAAAGATCTGGTTGCACCGATGGGGTGGCTCCGGGGTCGGCCACCAGCTGTCGGGGCTGTCCTCGCACGAGAAGCGATCTCGCCTTCCGGGTATGCCGATTCGGCCAAATTCCTCCCGCGTCGCCACGGGGCGGAACACAATGTCGTTCGGATAGTCGTCGGGCAGGCCTACCTCGCGTACCCGCGACGCTATGCCCATGCGGCGGAACGCTTCCATCGTGCGCGACGACACGTGATTGCAGCGGACGGTCGGAACCTCGCGATGATGGCGCGTCTCCACGATGGTGACGGCAACGCCCCTCATCGCGAGATCGATCGCCAGACAAAGGCCGACTGGGCCGCAACCGGCGATCAGGACTTGCGAAGACATCGAACGGGGAAACCTCAAGGCACGATGGAACGGGAGTCGCGGGAAGGCGGGCGGCGCCGGAACGCCGCCCTCTCCGTTTGCGCCAGGCGGAGGCGTCAGAAGGTCTTCTTGACGCTGACCGCCCACTCGCGCGGCCGGCCTGGCTGGCCGGCGACGAACCCTGCGCCCGCCCCGGTCAGGTCGAAGCTGGTCACCAGGTAGTACTTGTCGAACACGTTCTTGACCTCCAGCGCGACTTCGAGGTCTTCATCCTCGTTGCGCCAGGTCAGGCGTGCGTTGGCCACGGTGTAAGCCTCGATGAGATTGTTGGGCCCGTTCACCGCGTTCGAGAAGATGTCGGACTGATAGCTGGCATCCACGCGCGGAGTGATCGAGCCGGTATCGCCGAGATCGATCTCGTACTGGATGCCGACCGCCCATTTCCATTTCGGCGTATACGGCGGAATCATCCCGATCTGCACGCCCCCCGGCGACGTGGGCCCGCCAGCCTGCGGATTGATCGAAGTATACTCGAAATCGAGATAGCTCATCGCAGCATCGATCAGCAGGCCGTTGCCGGGATCAATCGTGGCTTCCAGTTCGAAGCCCTTGATCTCGGCATCGCCGGCGTTCTGCGGCAGCGCGCACGGTCCGGGGCCGCCGAATTGCGGGCACGACAGAAGCGTGAGCTGGATGCCCTTGTAGTCGGAGAAGTACGCAGCGCCATTCAGGCGGACCAAGCGGTCGAACAGATCGCTCTTGAAGCCCACCTCGTAGGCGGTCAGCGTTTCAGGGCCGAACGGCTGCACTTGGGCCGGGTTGAACGGACGGGGGTTGATCCCGCCGCCCTTGAACCCGGTCGAGACCTGCGCATAGGCCATCAGCTGGTCGCTGAAGCGGTACTGCAGATTGGCGCGCCAGTCGATCTTGTCGCCGTCGAACTCGCCGGTCACGCCATCGAGTGCGCCGAGGAACGGATTGAGGGTGCCGTCGCGGTTGCGGCGGAAGAACGTGTAGTCCTTGTGCTCGTCGGTGTAGCGAAGCCCTCCGTTGAAGGTGAGATTCTCCACGATTTCCCACGAAACGGCCCCGAACACCGCCTTGGTGTCGGCGTTGACCGGATCGTCGCCCTGGAATTGCAGCGGGATCGGCGCGTAGCGAATGTCCTGGAACGTCGCGTAGGTCGAGCGCTGGTCGAGATAGAAGGCGCCGAGCGTCCAGTTGACGGCATCGTCGAGCATCGAGCCGTTGAGGCGCAGCTCCTGCGTGAAGCCCCAGTAGTCGAGCTCGCTCAGGCCGTTGCCGACGGAAAGAGGCGAATAGTCGTCGTCGTTGGTGAATTGCAGCGCGTATTCGCGGTAGCTGGTGATCGACTGCAGCTGAAGGTTATCGGTCAGATCGATATCGATCTGGCCCGACAGGCCCCAACCGTTGAACTTGGTGCGGCCTTCACCGCGGGTCTCGTGCAACGGGAAGCCGGTTATGGGCGGCCCGCCCGGGACCGCGACCCAGGCATCGGCGGGCGAGAAGTAGCTCGCATAGTTGCAGTACGGACCGCAGATGAAGCGCGAATCGTAAGGCACCGCATCTGCGGCTCCGCGGATGTTCGGATTGGTCGGGTTGTTGGCGAACAGCAGCACGCCGGCCGCCGGGTTGCGGTCGTCATGCGTGTAGTCGCCAATGATGTTGACATCGATCCGGTCGCTCGGCTGATAGCGGAGCTGGACGCGGCCGGCGAGATAGTCGACTTCGCCATCGCGCGCGACAAGGCACTCCCCCGCGGTTGTGGTCGGCTGAACGCCGCCGACCGCCGGATTAAGCGCCGAGCCCGGTGGATTGACGCAGCCGAAGTCGAGCCGGTCGACATAGCCTTCCTGCTTCTTGGCCACCCCGGCAACGCGCATCGCCAGCTCGTCGGTGAGCCCGAAGTCGGCGCTCGCGCGCAAGTCGATCCGGTTGCGGCTGCCGTAAGTGGCGGAGACGAATCCGCTGCCGTCGCCGGTCGGGCGCTTCGAATAGAGCTTCACCGCACCGCCGATCGAGTTCTTGCCGGCCAGCGTGCCCTGCGGGCCACGCAGCACCTCGACCCGGTCGACATCGAGCAGGTCGAAGATCGCGCCGGTGAGCGTCGCGTAATAGACGTCGTCGACATACAGACCGACGCCCGGCTCGAGCGCCGGATTGAAGTCGTACTGGCCTACACCGCGGATCGAGGCGCCGAGCGCGGGGCCGAACGCGGCACCTTGCGGCTTCAGGGTCACGCTAGGCGCTTGCGCGGTGATCTCGGATATATTGGTCTGGCTGCGGGCCTCGAGCATTTCCGAGTTGACCGCGGTGATCGCGAGCGGCGTGTCCTGCAGCGCCTGCTCGCGGAACTGGGCGGTGACGACGATTTCGGTGCCGGTCGCGGCGGGTGCCGTCTCCGCAGCGTCCTGGGCTAGCGCCGGCGCCGATGCCAAAGAAGCGCCCACGAGGATTGCCGCACCCGCCAGGAGCGCGCCCTTCGAATTCCTGAACATGTTCCACTCCCATTTTTGTTTTTGCCGTCGGCCCGCCGCTCGGCTTGGGACAGCTTGTAGCCCGCAGCGCAGGCCGGGCAATCGAACACTATCAATCGTTACAATTAGATTCTCTAATAGCTAACGTGGACGTGTGCGCCATCTGCGCGGACAGATCGAACACCAACTGCCGCAACCAGCGCGACGGGCCGTGCTTGTCGAAGCGGGGGTGCCAGTACTGGAACACTTCGAGTCGAGGAATTTCGAAGCCGAGTTGCAGCACCCGCAGCGGCAGAACCGCCGCCATGCGTTCGGCAAACATCCGCGGAAGCGTGGTAACGAGCCGCGGGTTCCGTTCCAGCAGGAAAGGCTGAATCAGCGCATTGGGCGTTCGCAGTTCGACCCTCCGTGCGAGTCCATGCCGCGCCAGGGCCTGATCGATCCGACCTCGCTTGATGTAGGGGGAATCAAGGACGACGTGCGGCAGTGATACGAACTCCTCCGGCGTAACGACATCGGGCAGCGAACACTCGTTGGAGACCAGCGCCACGAGTTCGTGCTCGAAGATCTTCTGCACCTTGAGCTCGGTAATCTCGTCTATGGGGCCGGCGAAGGCGAGATCGATCTGGCCGTTCGCCATGTACTCGGCGAGTTGCTTGTCGGGCAGCGTCCTCGTCTGCACTGCCAGATTGGGCGCCTCCTTGCCCAGCCGGGACAGGAACTCCGAAAGGAAAGTGAATTCGCCGATGTCGGTCATGCAGACGGTGAGCGTCCCCTGCGCCTGACGGGGATCGAAGTTGGCCTGGACCAGAATCCTCGACTGGATCGACGCGAGCACGTCCGCCACGGGTTCGCGAAGGCTGCTGCCCAGAGCAGTGGGTTCCATCTTGTTGCCGATCCGGATCAGCAGCTCGTCGTTGAAGAATGTCCTCAGTCTCGCCAGCGACTGGCTGACCGCGCCCTGCGTCAGGTCCAGCTGCTCGGCAGCCCGCGTCAGGTTGCGATGTTCCAGCACCGCATCGAGAGTGAGGAGAAGGTTGAGGTTCAGCTCCTTCAGTCGCCCGCTACGCAACAGCCTCTCCCTTTAGATTGCATTAGGCGCACGAATAGCAGGCACGCCCCTTCCGTGCCAAACTGCTATTCATAACAGCTGGACGTTCATTCGGAAGGCCGATGCGGTTTGGGAACCCCGATCATCGAAGGCGGACGGCCAGGCTAGACCGGCTATCGAGTTCGGGCAGAGAGATGTCGCCAATAAGTCCGCTTTCAGGACCGCAGGTGACGCTTCGAACAACCGAAATTGGGCGCAGAACTGAACGTCCGCAACTAAAGATAATCGCTTTAAACCCGCCCGGCAAAGCAAAAGGCCGGACGCCGCTGGAGCGCCCGGCCTTTCGGATTCTTCGGAAAAAGATCAATCAGCCGCCGGGCTGGTCGGTCTCCGTCGCGCCGCCGCCGAGCTGCGCCTCGATCTGCGCGGCGGTTACGCCGGCGATCAGGACATTGCCCTGCGAGACGAAAGCGTTCTTCGGCAGGGTGAAGGCACCGAGGTCGCCTTCGACCGCGACATTGTCGCCTTCGACCGAGGCGATCGCCCCGATATTCGCGCCTTCGATATCGGTCACCGGCGTGCCTTCGACCAGCAGCGCTTCGGTCTGCGCCTGGGCAGCGGCAAGCTGCTCGTCCATCGCGGCATTGAGCTGATCGCGATTGAGCGTGATCGTCGGCCCCTTCTCGCTTTCGCCGAAGGCGCTGGGCGGCAGCGGGATGCTGTGCTTGTCGGTCTTCACGACCACTGCCTGGTCGCTGACCGATTCGATCTGGCCGACCAGACCGCCTTCCGGGCCGTACACTTCGGCGCCCACTGCGACCTGCGCGTGAGCTGCCATCGGCACGGTAGCAAAGGCCAGCGCCGCGGCAGCGGCATATTTTGCAAACTTCATGATATTACTCCGTCTTTTAACTCGTTTTCAAATCGGCCCAACGCGAAACGACGCGCTCAAACGGACCGTTGTCATAGGGCGGGGCGCATCATCAAGATGCGAACGGTGCCACAGCCCAAGCCCCCTCTGAAAGCCATGCATCCGAGGTGCCTCCTGTCGGAAGCGGCGACTCGGGTAGGGGGCGGGTTTGCAACATGGCAACCCCGCATGGACCAACTGTTATATAATGACGCTGGAATGAAGCTGGGATGAAGCGCCAGGTCAGCCTTTCGCCAGTTCCTCGGCCAGGATTTCATCCACCCGGCTCCGGCCCGGGAAGCCTTCCGCGAGCCAGCGGTTCTCGACGGCCCGCAAAATGCGCGCAACTTCCGGCCCCGCATCCACCCCCCGGGCGACGATCTCCCCGCCCTTGAGCGGAAGCTCGGGAATGTCCCATCCATCAAGGGGAGCAATGCTTGAGCCGGAAAGCAGCATCCGGTCGATCGCCCCGGTTCGGCCAAGCCGGTAAGCGAGCACGCGCGGATCGCCAGCCTCGTCTGCTGCCTCGCCTTTGCGGCCGGCGGAAGTGACCAGCCGCTTCTTTTGCGCATTGGACAGGCGCAGCCGCGCCGCGACCTGGGCAGCGGCAGCGGGGTCGGCCGGCAGAAGCGCCGCCAGCCTGCGCACCGGATCGCCTGCAACCTGCTGGTCCTTTTCCCCGGCGACCAGTGCCGCCAGCGCTTTCACCCCCTCTGTGCCGGTTTCCGGCAGCACTTCGCCCAGCACGCCGTTTTCATGCATTCGCGACACGGTGGGTGCCGGATCGGGGAGGGACAGCAGCAATTGCAGTTCCCAGCCGACCCGTTCGCGGCTGAGCCCCTTCATCGTCGGCGCGAGCGCGGCGCAGGCTTCCTCCGCCTCCGGATCGAGCGCGCTGCCATATCGGGTCTGAAACCGGTAATAGCGCAGTATCCGCAAATGATCCTCGCGAATGCGGTCGCGCGGATCGCCGATGAAGCGGACCCGGCCCGTCTCGAGATCTTCCAAACCGCCGAAATAATCGTGTAGTTCCAGCGTTTCCGGATCGGCGTAAAGCGCGTTGATCGTGAAATCGCGCCGGGCCGCATCCTCGCGCCAGTCGTCCGAATATTCGACCGTCGCCCGCCGCCCGTCGGTGGAAACGTCGCGCCGCAGCGTGGTGATCTCGACATTGCCGTCATCGAAAATTGCGGTGACCGTGCCGTGTTCGATTCCTGTCGGCACACTGCGGATTCCGGCATCTTTCAGCCGCCGCATGATCTCATTGGGAGGCAGAGGGGTGGCGGCATCGACGTCGGCAACGGGCCGCCCGGCCAGCGTGTCGCGCACCGCGCCGCCTACCCAGCGGATATTGCCGGCACCGATGGCGCGCACCAGCGCGGCGAGGCTTTCGCGCTGCGTCCATTCCGCCGCCGGCAGCCTGGGGTTCCTAGTCATCGATCAGCTCTTCCCATGCGAGCCGGCGTGAGAGGTTGGCTATGATCGTCGCGGTGATCCCCCAGATGCGGTGGCCCTCCCACTCGATCTCGATATAGCGGCGCATCGCGCCGGCAAACATTGCCTCCTTTTCTACATGATTGGCCGGATCGAACACGAAACGAAAAGGCGCCTCGAACCAGCCGGAGACTTCCTCGGGATTGGGCACGATCGGCAGGTCGGGCGGCAGGAAGCCAAGCACCGGTGTGATCTCGAAGCCGGTGCCCGTGACGAAGCGGTCGGTGGCGCCGATGACCCGGACGATGTCCGGCTGGATCGCCAGTTCTTCGTGCGCCTCGCGCAATGCGGCATCGATCGCATCCTCGCCGGGGTCGATCTTGCCGCCCGGAAAGGCGACCTGGCCGGCATGATCGCGCATTTCGAGCGGGCGATGCGTGAGGATGACGCCCGGCTCGGCGCGGTCGGTAACGCCTATCAGCACCGCGGCGGGGCGGATTCGATCGGGGATCGTAAAGCGCCAGTCATTGCGCACTTCCGGTGGTGCATTGGCGTGGCCTTCGTCGAAGACGCGCTGCAAGCGGTCGTACAGGCCGCTCATTGCGGCACCAGCTCGAATGTTTCGCCGAGGCTGGCGACCGACCAGCCATCGCCCTTGCTCAGCGCGTGACGGGCGATCTGCTCATAGGTCGAGCGGTTGAGCCGCGCTTCGCAGCCATGGCGCACGGCAAGGTAGATAGCGGGCGTTTCGGGGTCGCCTTCGGCGCGGATCGGATTGTCGGGCCCGGCGATGACCAGATCGTCCGTGTTGAGCCGGAAGGTGAGTGCGCCTTCCGCTTCCGCCACCTGCATGTCGACCGCGATAAAGGCCGAGTCCTCCACTTCGATCGACTGTCTGCATTCGGGCGTGACCAGCCAGTGCCGCCCGTCATCGTCCCTGACCAGCAGCGAAGCGAAGGCGCGGACCATGGCCGGGCGGACGACCGGTCGGCCTTCGTGATACCACCTGCCGTCCGCCGCGATCCGCATATGGCTGTCGGCGGTTTCCTGCGGGTTCCATTTGTCGACCGGCGGGAGCCTGCGCGCCGCAACCGCTTCCGCAACTTCGGAGAGCGACATTCCGGCAAGCTCGGGCGGGGGGACGTAAGGCATCGCACTGGCGATGCCAGATCGGCCTAGTCCCGCCAAGGGCCGAGCATGCCTTCGCCGGGGAGGACCGCGGGATTGTCGCACCGCACCAGCAGCCGCGCGGGGTCGTACGGGCCCGGCAGTCTCCAGCCGCCCGTGTGCTCGGCAGTGAATCCCCAGCGCCCATAATAGGGCTCGTCGCCGATCAGCACCTGAGGCAGCGGCGCAGCCGGATCGAGCGCGCCGATATAGGCCGCCATAAGGGCGCGGCCATAGCCCAGCCCTTGAAGTTCGGACAGGACTGCCACCGGACCTACCATCAACATCGGATGCGCACGGCCCTGCGGATCGGTCAGCGCTACCGGCCAGAGCTGGATGGAACCGGCGAGCATCTCCTTCTCGTCAAGCGCGGCGAAACTGAGCGCAGGGAGCCATTCGGTCCCATCGCGCAGCTTGTAGGCCGTGCGGCCATGCCGGTCCGGGCCGAAGGCACGGTCGAGCAATTGCTCGATCATCGCCGGCTCGACCTGGGCGAACGGAATCAGGGTTGCGGTTGCGTCGGTCATAGGCCGCGGGCCGATAGGGGCGGGTCAGCCCATGTGCAACGGCTTTGCGCGGTGGTCAGCTTTTGGGCGTCAGCTTCAACAGCTTGCCTCTGGGACCATCGCCGATCACCCAGATCGCGCCGTCATCGGTTTCGGCTATGTCGCGCAGCCGCTTGCCCATGCTGTAGCGTACGAGTTCCGTTGCGGTATTGGCGTCCACCGCCTCGATCCGGCTGAGGCTCATCGAGCCGAGATTGGCGACCAGCAGCTGGCCTTCCCATTCCGGCCAAAGCTTGCCCGAATAGAAGATCATGCCGCCCGGTGCGATCACCGGGTTCCAGCTGATAGCAGGCTTGATGAAGCCGTCATCCGCGGTGTGATCGGGGATCGGGTCTCCGTTGTAATTGTCGCCGTTGGAACGGATCGGCCAGCCATAGTTATTGCCCGGCTCGACAAGGTTCAATTCGTC
>DASWIR010000019.1:0-10317 GCA_036397575.1 Alteraurantiacibacter sp.
CGGAAAATTCCTCGGGCCGCGAGCCGTCGCGGATGCCGAGCCGAACCACGGCGGTCTCGGCGAAATTGCCGCCCAGGATCGCGATGGCGGGACCCGGCCCGACAGGATCGCCGACGGGGCGGATGATGTCCGGCCCCGGAATTTCGTAGCCTGCGAGATTCTCGCCCAGTGTCTTGCCGGTGCAGGTGAGCGCCGATGTGTCGATGCGGCCCTCGATCCGTTTCAGCACGGCGCGGGCACCGCCCGCATCCTCGAACTGTTCGATCCGCACTTCGCCGGTCGGCCGCACGGCGGAGATGACCGGCACATCGCTCATCTCTTCCCACAGCGCATAGACATCGACACCGTTCTCGGCCTCGATTGCGGTCGCCTGCAAATGCTTGATCGCATTGATCGAGCCGGACACGGCCAGAACCGTGGCGATGGCGTTGCGAAAGGCGCCTTCGGTGAGGATGTCGCGGGGTTTGAGATCCTCCTGGACCATCTCGACGATGCGGCGGGCCGCCGCGCGAGCGTTCTCCTGCATCTTGGGGCTGTTGGCGCGCACCGGCGCATGACCGGGCAGCGCCATGCCGAGCGCTTCGACCACCGAATGCATAGTATTGGCGGTCGCCATTCCGGCGCAGACGCCCGGGCCCATGATCGCATTCTCGGCCATGTCGGGCACGGGGAACTTGGGTTTCGCGCCGAAGCGCTCGCCCACCTGGCCCGACCAAACGTCTTCGACATCGATCGGCTGGCCGTCGATCTCGCCCGCCTGCTGGTAGCCGCCGATGACCAGAATCGTGGGAATGCTCAGCCGCGCCGCCGCCATCAAATGGCCGGGCGGGGTCTTGTCGCAGCTTGTGAGGCAGATCATCCCATCGAGCAGTGCGCCTTCCACCTGCACTTCGATGTCGTTGGCGATGATGTCCCGCCCGGCAAGGATGTAAGACCCCTTCTTCGCCGCGCCGGTGATGAAATCCGACGGGGCCGAAGTGCGAACCTCGAACGGCACGCCGCCCGCAGTGCGGATTTCCTCCTTCACGATCTTAGCGATCCCGTCGAGATGGGCGTAGCAGATCGCCAGCTCGCTCGATGAGTTCACCACCGCGATCTTCGGCTTCTCCATGTCCTCTTTCGAGAGGCCGAGCGCGCGCCAGTTGGCACGGCGGCCGGGTGAATTGGCGGAATTACTGCGCAGGCTGACCATGATGGCTTGTCTCCTATTCGGCCGGCTGGGCTTCGGCGGAGACCAGCTCCTCGGGTGCCTGCTCCGCCGTGAGTCTCTTCGCGAAATAGGCCAGCGCAACGATCCCGATCACCACGGCCGCGAGGCACAGCGCGGTGAATACATAGCCGTCGAGCACCGCCCGCCGGTCGGCGAGGAACCAGTAGCCGCCGACGATCGGCGCCGCGACCGCGGCGAACTTGGCCATGAAGCTCGCCCAGCCTCCTCCAGTCGAGCGCACCACGCTGGGATAATAGATGCTGGTCATCGAGATCACCGCGGCGTGGCCTGCGCCGATGGTGATGCTGCCGATCAGGATTATCGGCACGAACAACGAGCCCCCGTCGATCAGCCCCGAGCCGATCAGCAGCGCCAGCGGAATCCCGAACAGCGGCGCCAGCGCGATCCAGATCGGCCCCTTCTTCTCGGTGAACATCAGCAGTAATACGCCGCCGATCGCGCCGATCAGCCCGCCGATCGAGGCAATGTTGGCGGCCATCGTCCGCTCGATCCCGAGCGCCTCCATGAACAGCACCCCGAAGCTGGCCTTGAGATAGATCGCGAACGAGCTGAAGAAATAGGTGAACCAGATCACCGGAGTAATGAAGGCGAGTGCGCCCTTGAACAGCCGCTGCATGGTCTCGGTGAAATTTCGGAAGGTGCGCTCGATCCAGGGCTGCTCGGAGGTCGCGCCGGATTGAAACCGCGCCTCGTCGCTCAGATAGAAACTCTCATATCGCCCCGGATCGACTGCCGGATCGAAACGGCTGACCAGGGGCGCGATTTTTGCCCTGGGCCGTTCCTTCGCGACCAGCCAGCGCAGCGATTCGGGCAGGGTGAACTGGAGGAACACGGCCAGCACGAGCGTCGCCGCGCCGCACACGAAGAACACCATTTGCCAGCCATATTGCGGGGCGAGGAAATTGGTGACCTGCCCCGCGGCGGCGGCACCGAAGCTGAAACCGAGCATGATGATGGTCACGGCTGTGGCCTTCTTTCCGGCCGGCATGCTTTCGATATTGAGCGACCAGGCGGGAGCGAGCAGGCCGCCGATGGCAAGGCCGCCGAGGAAGCGCAGCACGATCAGCATTTCGGGCGTATCCGCAAAACCGGTGACGAAGGTCAGCACCGCGCTCAGCACCGTGCACCACAGGATCACCGGGCGGCGCCCGATCATATCGGCGATATAGGAGCCCACCAGCGAACCGATCATCTGCCCGAGAAAGGCCGCCGAACTGACGAAGCCGGTCATCTCGTCGGTCAGGTGCATGGCGTCGCGCAGGTAAGGCAGGGTGAAGGCGATCAGCGAGAAGTCGAGCCCGTCGAAGAAGGTCACCACGCTGGAGATCAGCAGCAGCTGGATATGGAACCGGGTCATCCCCCGGCCCTCCAGAAATTTGGTAACGTCGAGCGTGCGCGATTCTGCGCTGCTTGCCATGCCTGTCTCTCCCTGCGCGAGTTTGTGTGCGCTTGTTGCTGCCGACGATACTTCGCTATCTAAGAATCGGCCAGCCCCAATTGAGGATGACCGATTCAGCGCGCGGTGAAAAGCGGCTTGCGCCCGGCGAGCCGTGCGGCGACCGCCTCGCGCTGGTTGACGGTGCCCAGAAGGGCAGCCTGTTCAGCGCTTTCCGCCGCGAGCATATCCGCCCGCGCGGCGCCGGCGGCGGAGAGGTTAGCGAGCCGCTTGGAGGCGCGGATGGCATCGGGGCTGAGCCTTGCAATAGTGCGGGCGATTTTTTCCGCACCGGACAGCGGATCGTCGTCGAGATGTGTGACTAGGCCCATGAGCGCGCCCTCCTCTCCCGAGAATTCGCGCGCGGTAAAGATCATCTCGCGCATCGCATCGTCGCGCATAATCGACGGCCACAACGCGAAACCGCCCATGTCGGGCACGATGCCCCAGGCGATTTCCATCGCGCTCAGCCGCGCCTCGGGATGGACCACGCGGATATCCGCGCCGCAAGCGATCTGGAGCCCGCCGCCGAAGCACACGCCGTGGACCGCGGCGATCACCGGCACCGGCACGTCGCGCCATTGCAGCGAGACCTGCTGGAATGCATTTGCGTCGCCATGGCTGCGCCGGGTCAGCTCTTCCGGCAGCTTATTGTCACTGCCGGCCAGCGCGGCCATTTCGCCGAGGTCCAGCCCAGCGCAGAAAGCCTTGCCCACGCCCGCCAGCACGACCGCGCGCAGATCCGGCTCGTCCCGCAACCGCGCACCGATATCGACAAGCATGGCGATCGTTTCACGGTCGAGCGCATTGAGCTTGTCCGGCCGGTTGAGCCGCACCTGGGCGATCCCGCCTTCGATCAGCAGGACAACCCGATCCGATTTCGGCTGGTTCATTGGCACCCCTGCATGCGTCAGGCCGCGTTGGTATTGACCCCCATTGACTGGAGGTAACGCTTCACATTGCGCGCCGCCTGGCGCAGCCGCTGCTCGTTCTCGACCAGCGCGATGCGCACATAGCCTTCGCCCTCTTCGCCATAGCCGACGCCCGGGGCGACCGCGACTTCGGCATGGGTGAGGAGCTGCTTCGAGAATTCGAGGCTGCCCATATCCTTGAGCGCGGGCGGCAGCGGGGCCCAGGCGAACATCGAGGCAGGCGGCGAGGGGATTTCCCAGCCGGCCCGGCCGAAGGCCTCGACCAGCACGTCGCGCCGCTTGCGATAGAGCTCGCGGTTGGTCGCCACCATGTCCTGCGGGCCGTTGAGCGCGGCACAGGCAGCGGCCTGGATCGGAGTGAAGGCGCCGTAGTCGATATAGCTCTTCACCCTTGTCAGCGCCGAAATCAGCACCTTGTTGCCGACCGCAAAGCCGATCCGCCATCCGGCCATGGAGAAGGTCTTGCTGAGCGAGGTGAATTCGACCGCCACGTCCTTCGCCCCCTTTGCCTGGAGGATCGAGGGTGTCGGCTTGCCGTTATAATAGAGCTCCGAATAGGCAAGGTCGGACAGGACCCAGACCTTGTTCTCCTTCGCCCAGTCGACCAGCCGCTGGTAGAATTCGAGATCGACCACCTCGGCGGTCGGGTTCGACGGGTAATTCACCACCAGCACGGTCGGCCGCGGCGAGGTGAAGCGCATCGCCTTTTCCAGCGAGTCCCAATAATGCTCGTCGGGTGTGGTCGGAACCGCCCGGATGGTTGCGCCGGCGATGATGAAGCCGAACGTATGGATCGGATAGCTGGGATTGGGCGCCAGGATCGTGTCGCCCGGCGCGGTGATCGCGGTGGCGAGGGTGGCAAGCCCTTCCTTCGAGCCCAGCGTGACCACCACCTCGCTTTCAGGATCGAGTTCGACCCCGAAGCGGCGCTCGTAATATGCAGACTGCGCCTTGCGCAGGCCTGGAATGCCTTTGGACTGAGAATAGCCGTGGGCATCGGGCTTGCGCGCCACCTCGCATAATTTGTCGATCACGTGCTGCGGCGGCGGCAAGTCGGGATTGCCCATGCCAAGGTCGATGATGTCCCGCCCGCTCGCGCGTGCTGCTGCCCGCATCGCATTGACTTCGGCGATGACATAGGGCGGCAGTCGCTTGATGCGGTAGAACTCGTCTTCCATGACCTCTTTCCAATAGATGCGGCACCATGCCGCAATGCAAAACAATTGTGGCGGAATCAGTCCTTTCGCGCAATCACTATCGCCGGGCCGGCAACTTGACGCATCCCGCCTGCCGCATGGCCTATTCCCAATCGCAGTACTCATTGGCTAGGGAAGCTTTCATGTCCGGCGATACTACCGACGACCATTCCAGCGAGGCGGGTGAGATCTTCGCCGAGATGCTCCGCATCCAGAGCGACGCCGCGCGCGCCGCCTTCGACGGCTTCTTCGGCACGGCCAGCGCAGCGGGCGAGGACGGTGCAGAGCAAGACGATGCGCTCGACCAATGGGGCGCCGCCGGACTCGAAATGCAGAAGATGTGGCTGCAGTTCCTCGACCAGCAAAAGCTCGATGGGGTGCCGTTGCCATTTCTCGCCGACCCCGCGCAATGGATGGAACTGTTCCAGTCCTGGCAGCGCCAGATCCCGCTGGCCGATCCCGCGCGGCAGCAGGCGCTGATGCAGGAAGGATACGCGCTGTGGGAGGAAGTGCTGGGCCAGTACGGGATCGGTCAGCGCGCGGAAAGCGGGACCGCCGGGGAACCGCACCTGCCGCGCTCCGACCGCCGCTTCGCCGACCCGGCCTGGCGCGAGCAGCCGGTCTTCGCGCTGATCCACCAGACCTACCTGCTGATGGCCGAGAGACTGCAGGCGATGGTCGACGACGTCGAGGGGCTGGACGACCAGCAACGCGAGGAGCTGCGCTTCGCCACCCGCACCGCGATCGAGGCGATGAGCCCTGCCAACTTTCCGCTGACCAACCCGCTGGTGCTGGAAAAGACAATGGAGAGCCAGGGCGAGAACCTGGTCAAGGGGATGGAGCGGCTGGCCGCCGACCTGGAACGAGGGCAGCTCACCCACACCCGGGCGGACGTGTTCCGGCTTGGAGAGAACATCGCCGCGACGCCGGGCAAGGTCGTGTACGAGACGCGTTTGTTTCAGCTGATCCAGTACAGCCCTACGACCGACGAGGTGCTGAAAGTGCCGCTGGTGATCTTCCCCCCCTGGATCAACCGCTTCTACATCCTGGATCTCAGCCCCAAGAAGAGCTTCGTCAAATGGGCAGTCGACCACGGCATCACCGTATTCATGGTGAGCTGGCGCTCCGCCGATGCGAGCCTGGCCGATGTGGGCTGGGACGATTACGTCGCGGCGCAGATCGAGGCTATCGACCATATCCGCAAGCGGCTGGAGGTGCCGGCAGTGCATGCGATCGGCTATTGCGTCGCCGGGACGACGCTGGCGGCGACGCTGGCGGTGCTGGCGCGGCGCGGCGAAGCCGACAAGGTGAAGAGCGCAACCTTCTTCACCGCGCAGGTCGATTTCGAACGCGCCGGAGATCTGAAGTTCTTCATCGACGACGCCAAGCTGGAGCTGGTCAGGCAGGCCAGCGAGGGCGGCTATCTCGACGGGCGTTACATGGCCGCGACATTCAACCTGCTGCGCGGCAGCGACCTCATCTGGAACTACGTCGTCAACAATTACCTGCTGGGCGAAGACTATCCCGCCTTCGACCTGCTGCACTGGAACAGCGACGTGACCAACCTGCCCGCCAAGTGGCATCGGGCCTATCTGCGCGATCTCTATCGCGACAATCTGCTGGCGAAGCCCGACGCGCTGAGCGTGGACGGTACGGCGATCGACCTCAGGCTGATCGAAACCCCCAGCTACGTGCAGGCAGGCCGCGAGGACCATATCGCCCCGCCCGACAGCGTATTCCGCCTGACCCGGCACCTGTCCGGCCCGGCGCGCTTCGTGCTTGCGGGCTCCGGCCATATCGCCGGCGTGGTCAACCCGCCCTCGGCTCACAAATATCAGTACTGGACCAACCAGAAGAGCTT
Source organism: Alteraurantiacibacter sp. (assembly GCA_036397575.1). GTDB lineage: Bacteria > Pseudomonadota > Alphaproteobacteria > Sphingomonadales > Sphingomonadaceae > DASWIR01. The sequence goes on from DASWIR010000019.1 coordinate 6,656, forward strand.
CGACAGTTTCGGCAGCTTCCTCGCGGGCGCGAAAGAACATCCGGGAAGCTGGTGGCCCGACTGGCTCAAATGGCTGACCCGGATTGCCCCGGACGATGCGCCGCCCAAGGGCAAGCGCAAGCCGGGCGGCAAGGGCGATAAGGCGATCGAGGACGCGCCGGGCCGCTATGTCGCAATGCGGTGATTGCGCGCTCCGACACATATATTGGTTGCCGTTGAAATTTTTGTGCGCTGCACAAAAAGTCCTTGACTTCGTGCCTCCGCTCGCTATTTTGTGCACTGCAACAAAAGCGTAATGGCCCTGTTGCCGAAAGCGAGGATTGAAATGGCCGAGGCCGCCGACAAAGCCACCAAATCCGCCGAGATGGCCTACGCAGCCGCTGCTGAAGAAGCCAAACTGGCCGCCGGGCCGAAAACGGAGGCCCCAAAAACGGAGGCCAAGACCGAGGAAGCAGCTGTAGCGTCAAAGCCAAGACCCAAGCCCGTCGCCAAGGCAACGCCGAAGCCGAAGAAGAAAACGACGAAACCGGTATCGGCAAAGCCGGCATCCAAGACCAAGCGCCCCGCGAAAGCGGCGAAGGTAATGGTACCGGCCAGCCCAGCCCAACCCACGATTATACAATTAAAGGAAAAGATCATGGCGAGTTCCAAGACCACGGATTTCACCAAGACCGTCAGCGATGTGATGACCGACATGCAATCGCGCGCGCAGACCGCTTACGAAAAGTCCAGCGAGATGGCCGGCGAGATGACCGAGTTCACCAAGGGTAACGTCGAAGCCATGGTCGAAGCCGGCAAGCTGTTTGCCGCCGGCATGCAGGACATCGGCAAGACCTATGCCGAAGACACCAAGAATGCCTACGAGGCCGCCACGGCGGATGTGAAGGAAATGGTCGCGGTGAAGAGCCCGACCGAGCTGTTCCAGCTGCAAGGCAAGCTTGCGCGCCGCAATTTCGACGCGATGGTTGCTTTCGGTTCGAAGCAGACCGAAACGCTGATGAAGCTCACCAATGAAAGCTTCGCCCCGATTTCCAGCCGCATGAGCATCGCCGCCGAGAAGATCTCGAAGGCCGCCTGAGCGCGCGGACAGGTTCCGGTCGGGGCGGGGACTCCTCTCCCCCTCGCTCCGCCGACTTACGGGCCGACCGGTTGTACCGGTCGGCCCGTTTAACGTTCGGGGCAATGAACATTTCAGGATGGTTAACCGTCAAATTGCCGCCAACATCTTGCGGTTGCCGGCCGCTTCACGATATTTAGCGCCATATGGTTCGTGAATTTGCCCTACCTTCCGGGATCGATCCCGTTGAGGCTCTGTCGATTTTCGGCAATGGCCCGGGCGAGGACTCGCCGCCTGATTTCGGTGCCGATGAGGACGGAAGTGAAGGCCAGACCGGCCTCGCGACCAAGACCCGCGCGAAGTCCAAAAAGCCGAGCCAGTACAAGGTGCTGATGCTCAACGACGATTACACGCCGATGGAATTCGTCGTCATGTGCCTCAAGCGCTTCTTCCGCATGGACCTGGAACAGGCGACACGCGTCATGCTCCATGTCCACCAGCGCGGCGTCGGCGTGTGCGGCGTGTTCCCCTACGAAGTCGCCGAGACGAAGGTGAACCAGGTGATGGATTATGCGCGGGAGAACCAGCACCCGTTGCAATGCACGCTGGAAAAGGCTTGAATCCGAGATTGGCCCCGGTTCCACGCATCCGGGCATGACCTAAGTGCAAAGCCGCGCTATACGCGCCGGACGCATCCCTCAGAAGAGACAGCCCGGACAATCACTTGCGGTTTCTTACCTCCATCGATCGCTACATCTTCAGGCTGACGCTGGTGCCGATGATCTCGGTATTCGTGATCGCCGCCTCGCTGCTGCTGCTCGACAAGATGCTCAAGCTGTTCGACTTCGTGGCCACCGAAGGCGGGCCCATCGGCGTGGTGTTCCAGATGCTTGCGAACCTGCTGCCCGAATATGCAAGCCTCGCAATCCCGCTGGGCGTGATGCTCGGCATATTGCTCGCCTTCCGCAAGCTGGCGGTGTCGAGCGAGCTCGACGTGTTGCGCGCCGTGGGCATGAGCTATTCGCGGCTGCTGCGTGTACCATACATGATCACTGCTGCGATGATGGCGCTGAACTTCGCCATTGTGGGCTATCTCCAGCCGCTGTCGCATTACTACTACGAACAGCTCCAGTACGAGCTGCAGTCGGGCGCACTCGGCGCCTCGATCAAGATCGGCGAGTTCACCACGCTGAAAGACCGTATGGCGCTGCGCATCGAAGAAAGCCGCGATGAGGGGCGGGAACTCATCGGAATTTTCGCGCGCGTGGCAGACGATGAAGGCCAGGTGCTGTCGATCTCCGCAAGCGAAGGCCGTTTTCTTGCCAGCAGGGAAAACCGCAACACCATCATTCTGCGGCTGATGGACGGCACCATCGTGCAGGAAACCAGAGGCGTCACCCCCCGCGTCCTTTCCTTCACCCAGCATGATTTACCCATCGATCTACCCGCCGTGGAGCGTTTCCGCGAGCGCGGGGCGGAGGAAGGCAAGGAATACATCCTGCCCGAACTGCTCAGCCTGGGCTGGAGCGAGACTGCGACGGAGGAGGAAAGGCTGACCAGCCAGGCACGCTTCAACTTCCGCATGGTGGAGGTGATGATGATGATCATGCTGCCGCTGCTCGCGGTATCGCTGGCGATTCCTCCCAAACGCTCTACCTCTTCGCTCGGAGTGTTCGTCTCGATCGTGCTGGTGGTCGCCTACCACAAGATCAACGAATACGGACAGGGCGTGGCGAGCATCGGCCGCCTCGATCCGTTCCTGGCGCTTTGGGGACCGTTCTTTGTCTTCGCCGCGCTCATCGCGTGGATGTATTACCGGACAGCCTATGTTCCGGGCGCACAGGCGATCGGCGGGCTGGAATCGCTTTTCGCCAAAGTCTCGAAGAAGCTGCGCTCGCTGATGCGGCGACGCATCCGATCGCAGCAAATGCGGCGGCTGGAAGAAAGCACCGCCGATGCGGCTTGATTTCCTCCCTTCGCGGACTCTCACTCTCTATCTCGGCAAGCTCTTCATAGTCCGCATCCTGGCGGTGCTGGTGATGCTGGTGATGATCCTGCAGATGCTCGACCTGCTTTCGCAGAGTGGCAAGATCCTGCGCTATCCCGGCAATGGCGAGGCGGAATTGTGGACTTATGTAAGCTTGCGCGCGCCGCAGCTGATCCAGCGGTTCCTGCCCTATTCGGTGTTGCTGGCGACGATCATTACGCTGGCGACCCTGAACCAGAACAGCGAAGTCGTGTCGATGAAGGCCGCCGGCATGTCGGCGCACCAGGTGCTGGCCCCGCTGGTGTTGACAGCCGCGGTCGTCGCGGTGCTGACCTTTGCCTTCAACGAGCGCGTCGTGACCCGCGCCAATGCCACGCTCAGCGCATGGAGCGCAGCTGATTTCGGGCCGATCCCCGACGATCCGGCGGTCAGGAGCAACGCCTTTTTCGAGATCGACGGAGACATCCTGACCGCGCAGCAGCTTTCCGGCCGCGGCGACGCAATGGTGATGAACGGCGTCACCTACTATCGCCGCAACGAGAATGCCGCGATCCTCGAGGAAGTGCGTGCAATGCGCGCGACCTATGCATCGCCAGGCTGGCGGCTGGAGGATCCGCA
>DASWIR010000020.1:0-1512 GCA_036397575.1 Alteraurantiacibacter sp.
TTGGTCCACTGGAACTCGTGCACCGTGCCATCGAGCACCATCAGCTTCTTCTGGTCGAACATCGCAAAGCTGTGATGCGCCAATGCGCTTCCGCCCGCCGTAAGGGCAAGCGCGCCGGCCGCCAGCCACGGGGCCATCCTATTCGCCATCGGTTACCTCTTCGATTTCGCTGATCCCGCGCTCCTCGGCCGCCTCGCTGCCAAGGTCGGTGCCGGGCAGGTTGGCATTGTAATGGGTGATGCACACCGCCTCGTTGATGTCGGTATAGTCCTGCCGGGTGAAGCGCTTGACCGAGCGCCATTCGCCTTCCCACATATCGGGATCGGTCATGATGTATTCGACTTCCATCACCTTGCCGCCACCCAGCAGGCGGATGCGCTCGGTGATCTCGAGATCGAAGCTGACCGGGATGCCGTGATCGATATAGTGATTGTCGGTCTCGAAATACCGGCTGCGCACGACCAGCGTGTCATCCTCCCAGTGGCCGATGCTCTCGCCATTGTAGGAAGGCACGACGAAGTCGGGATCGGTAAAGCCGCGCCCATCCATGAAGATCGTACGCACAGAATTGTTGAAACCGGAAATCACATAGATCGCGGTCGGCAGCTGGATGAAGGCATGCGGCCACACCCGGGTCATCAGCATCGGCATGCCCGGCGGATAGCACTGGCCGATCGCATCGCGGTAAGTCTCCCCGCGCGCCTGCGCCTTGGGCGCCTCGATCAGCGCCTCGCGGCCCTCGGCCCCGAATTTGGGATAGGGCGGGCCGAACAGGAACTTCGCAAAGCCCTCCGACAGATCGACGAACCAGGTGCCGGTGACGTCGAAAGGCGCCGACGCACGCTCCTTCGCCAGGTTCTCCGGCGCCAGCGCGCCGAGATAACCCGGATGCTTGGGCACCATCCGATTCAGACGCTCAGGCGAAAGCGGCACCAACTCGCGCTCCACCTCCGGCTGAGCCGGTAAATCTCCCTCCGCTGGATAAGCAGCCTGCGCTGCCAAGGACGGCGCGAAGGCCAAGGCTGCGGCGGCGGGCAACGTGCCACATGCGAAAAACCGCCAAATCAATTTTCCACAAGCTGACTGCATCCTGGCCTCTCCTCCAATCGGCATCGTGCCCGTGACGGCGGAGGGAATCAATATCGCGAAAATCCCGCTTCCGGATAGTGCCCTCCACCGCGCGAAACGCACTCAAGGCCATATTGGCGGTTGACCGGAGACCAGGAACTTCCCTAGTAGCTTTTGCGAATCATTTGCATTAGCGTTTGAATGGAAACGGGGGAATAATACGATGTGTGCAGACCGGCACAACCGCGTGGGCGATCGGAACGGTGGCGAATTCTCCTGCATAACGGATTGCCTCGGCAGGACCGCCCTGCTGCGTCGCGCCGCCCCGCTGGCGGCATTGCTGGGTACAAGCGCCCTCGCCGCGCCGGCGGCAGCGCAGGATAATGACGGGCTCTACTGGGCGCAGCGGCTGCATGGCGGCATCACCGTCACGGCCACACGCAC
>DASWIR010000021.1:0-1938 GCA_036397575.1 Alteraurantiacibacter sp.
TGTACGCCGAGGCGCTGAATCTGTGCGGTGAGATCGGCGAGGTGTATCAACTGCCCCGGCACCTCTTTCGACCGGAAATCGACAAATGGGCTGAGGACCGCGGAGTGCTGGTCAAGGCGATCGAGGACGCAGCGCTCGGAATGGCGTCGGTGTATCGGACACTCGAACTCCCGCTGCCCGGGATGATGGCGCCCGTCGATCGCGAGATGACCCGCGAGTTCCGGGACCTGCTCGCCCGCGTGCAGCCGTTCGACTTGATCATGGACGGAGCGACGGCGGATGGCACCCGCGTCCGCATCTCCGACGCTTCAATGTGCTCCGGAGGCGCCGTCGCCGGGCCGATCCGGTATTTCGCGGACCGGTTTGGGAATCCGCGAGGAGCCATCGAGGGGACCACGATCCCGTTGACCCTCATGCGCCGCTATGCTCAGCGAGAGGGCCCGGCGGTGTCGTATCGGCGGGAGCGGAAGGGAGCGCGGCTCGTGGCCTCAGAGTCGCTCACCTACTGTGGCTTCGTGCTCGACCGGCAGGATCAGCCAGTCGGCGAGTTCGAGCCGCAGCTCCTCGACGCCATCCGAACCGCGCTCGCCGACGGCCTGATACAAGGAATGACCGAACACGTCCAACAGAAGAACCTCCTGCGGATCGTTCGGCGGCTGGACGAATACTGGCGGCGTTCCGGGGGGACCATCTCAGCCGCGGACCCGGCGCAACTACGCAAACGTATAGCGGGCCAACTGGCCGACGTGACGAGCTTCGCCGAGTTCCTTGCCCAGCCGATCTCGCTCCAACTCGATGAGGCGGTCTCTGAAGGCCAGCGCGCCGCGTTGGATGAACTGCCGGACTCGGTGCCGGTGCTCGGGGACCGGGTGCCACTGCGCTACGAATTGGACCGCGGCGAGGGTGTCGTCTGCTTGGTGCTGCGCGAGAAACAGGCGGTGCGTCTGAGGACCGACGATCTACCGCAGGTGGATAGGCGGATCGTCTTCGCCGTTCACAGGGGGCGGCACGAACTGCTCCGCGCGCACTCCCTGCCGCAACTAAAGAACGCGCTTCGCAGGACCCGCCCGGTGCGCGGGCGCTATCGAGGTAACCGGCGTCACTAGAGCGCCTGATCGGCAATGGCCAGCATTCCGAGCCACGACGCCATGTAGGCGGAGCGCAGTTGGGCGCGATCGCCCCCGCTAGCCAACGCCGTTCCAATCCCCAGGATTAGCGAACCCAGCCACCAACCGGCTTCCGCGGGCATCAGCTTCGCCTCCACGCCAGAACGGTGAGCGAGGTCGGCATACGCATCACCCAGCGCCAACGCGAAGTCCTCGAAGGTCTTACTGACCATATGGTCAGCATTGGCTGGAATGCGGCTCCAGGCCAGGCACAGCCCTTGTGCTGACTCGTTGGTCAATAGATTCCAGCTCTGGTCCATAGCATCAGGAATCGAAGTGACCGAGGCAAAGCACGTGACCCATTGGGCTGTTCTGCGTTCTTGCAATCGATCGATGGCAGCACTCATCAGCATCGCCTTACCCCCGAAGTGATAGACGATGAGCCCTTTTGCGCACCGCGCCTGTTTGGCGATTGCATCCACCGTAATCTTGTCGGGGTTGGTGTGGGCAAGCTCGAAGATGGTGGCTTCGACGAGGGCAGCCCTCGCCGCGTCTCTCGATCTCCGGTTTCGACTCATATCCTCCGCCGTTCTCATAACTGACTGACCGTACAGCAATATCGCTGTGCGGTGACCAACGCACAATATTGACCCTACGGTCAACATTCCAAAATGTTCGCGGTCACGAAATGAAACCCGTGAGTGCGGATGTCGTACGTTCGTGTAGCACCATGACCTGACCATGAATACGCCGCCAGCCGATCTTCCCCAGGCAACCGCGCGAGCAGTCCTCAACGCGCTCCCGCAGAGCGTGTTCTTTTTCGGACCGGACG
>DASWIR010000022.1:0-4829 GCA_036397575.1 Alteraurantiacibacter sp.
CGGCTTGCCCTTGCGGCCGGTCGTCTCCTTCAGCGTATTGGTGAGCGCGTGCCAGGGATCCTGGCCCCAGGCGAGCGCTGCGGACGCCTCCGCCAGAAAGGCGCGATCTTCGTCAGACAGTTCCGGCACGTCCACCGGCCCGGTCACGATCCGCCACCAGCCGGCGGCCTCGGATACATGCGACAGGTTCGGCCGGACGGCCAGCCAGCCTTCCTCGCCCATGCCTTCGGGCAGGCGGTGTGCGACATCGGAGAAATCGAGCTGGTGGACGACCGCCGCATTGATCCGCTCCAGTTCGACCTCGTCGAAGCGCGCCGGAGCTCGGCCAAAAGTGGCGAGATCGAAGGTTTCGACCAACACTTTGCGGTCCATGATCGGTTCGACCGGAAGCGACGTGCCCAGCCGCGCAAGCAGAGCGAGAACCGCCTCCGGCTCGATCCCCGTATCGCGCAAGGCGGACATGCTGAGCGAACCCAGCCGTTTCGACAATTTGCCTTCGCGCCCGATCAGCAGCGCCTCATGCGCGAAGCGCGGCGGCGCGGCGCCCAGCGCGGTGAACATCTGAATTTGCACGGCCGTGTTGGAGACATGATCCTCGCCGCGCAGCACGTCGGTGACGCCCATCTCGATATCGTCGATCGCGGAAGGCAGCATATAGAGCCATGATCCGTCGGCGCGGCGGATCACCGGGTCGGACAGCTGCGCAGGATCGAAATGCTGCGGCCCCCGGATGCCGTCCTGCCATTCGATCTGCTCCGAGTGTTCGAGCCTGAAGCGCCAGTGCGGCGCGATACCCTTTTCCGCCATCTCCGCATGGCCCGCTTCGGTCAGCGCCAGCGCTGCGTGGTCGTAAATCGGCGGCAGGCCGCGGCCCAGCAGCACTTTGCGCCTGAGCTCCAGTTCCTGCGCGCTCTCATAGCAGCGATAGGCCCGCCCTTCCGCGGCCAGCCGCTCGAATGCCGCTTCGTAACGGTCGAGCCGCGCCGATTGCCGCTCTTCCCCGTCAGGCACGATTCCGAGCCAGGCGAGATCCTCCCGGATCGCCTCGACGAAGCGCTCCTCGCTGCGCTCCTTGTCGGTGTCGTCGATCCGCAGCAGAAAACGCCCGCCCCCTTTTTCCGCGAGCAACCAATTATGGAGCGCGGTACGGATATTGCCGACATGGAGCAGACCGGTGGGCGAAGGTGCGAAACGCGTGGTGACGGACATGGCGCGCCCATAGAGTGATTTCGAGCCAGATGAAATCATCTGGCGACTCGGAAATCGCGGCAATCAAACAATTGCCCCCTTGTTCAGTCAACTTTACGCGCTGCGGTAATCAGCGCCGCGCCTATTATTGCGAGAACAGCGTAACCGAGCGGCCATTGCCGGAGAGCAGCAACCCGCCATCGAGCGTCCGCTGGGCAAGGTTCACCCGGTCGAGCGCTTCGCCCAGCTGGCGCAGCTCAGGCGGCACCTGGACATCGCAAACCACATAGGTGCCGTCGAGCTGCAATTCCGGCCCGAAATCGGGATTGCGCGTCAGCATCATGTGACCGTCGCGGTCGAAGCTGATCGTCCAGACGAAGCCGGCACAGGCCGGTTCGTAGGACAGGACCGGCCCGTCGATCGAGAGGGCAATGCCGAATTCGGCATCGAGCGGTTCATCGTCGATCCCGGCGACGCGATATTCACCCAGCAGCGCGCCGACCGATCTCAGGGCGTTGTCGGGAACGGGTGCAGCTTGCTCGGGAGCATCGCGCGGGTCAGACGGGGCCCCTCTTTCTTCCCCGCATCCGGCCAGCAGCATGAGCACCGGAATGATAGCGAACCCTCTCATTTCCCGACAACGCTTTGCAAGCGAATGATGTTCCGGCCACTCAAGCAAAACCCCGCCGGAGGCAAACGCTCCGGCGGGGCCTTGATGCTTTCGCGATGGACGCCTGGGCTCAGCTTTCGCTGCTCTCGCCTTCGCTCTCCATCGTCGCGGTCGCCACATCGCCGATGGCCGCTTCCTCGCCCTGGGCAAGCTCGGCCTCGCGTTCTTCCTTGGCGGTCTGGGCGGCGACCAGCGCATCCTGCGCCTTCTTCCACTGTGCGCGCAAAGCGGCGTCGCGGCTGGTGGCGGTGACCCGCATCCGGTTCATGCCCGCGCCGGTACCGGCCGGAATCAGCCGGCCGACGATCACGTTTTCCTTGAGGCCGATCAGCGTATCCTTCTTGCCTTCGACAGCGGCCTGCGTGAGCACGCGCGTAGTCTCCTGGAAGGAGGCGGCGGAAATGAAGCTGCGGGTCTGCAAGCTCGCCTTGGTGATGCCGAGCAGGATCGGTTGGCCCTTTGCCTTCTTCTTGCTTTTGGTAAGCTTGGCATTGTGCTCGTTCATTTCCTCATAGTCCACCTGTTCGCCCGGCAGCAGCGTGGTGTCGCCGCCATCGGTGATCTCGACCTTTTGCAGCATCTGGCGAACGATCACCTCGATGTGCTTGTCGTTGATCTTCACACCCTGGAGCCGGTAGACTTCCTGGATCTCCGCGACGAGATACTCGGCCAGCGCTTCGACACCGAGAACCTCGAGGATATCGTGCGGATTCGGACTGCCCGAGATCAGCGTATCGCCCTTCTTCACGAAGTCGCCTTCCTGAACGTCGATCACCTTGGTTTTCGGGATCAGGTATTCGACCGGATCGCCTTCCTCCGGAACGATCGCGATCTTGCGCTTCGCCTTATATTCGCGAACGAATTCGATCTTGCCCGAAATCTTGGCAATGATCGCATTGTCCTTCGGCACGCGAGCCTCGAACAATTCGGCGACCCGCGGCAGGCCGCCCGTGATGTCACGAGTCTTGGCCGCCTCACGCGATGCTCGCGCAAGAATATCGCCCGCCTCGACCCGCTGGCCATCCTCGACCGACAGGCTCGTGCCCGGAGCCAGCATGTAACGTGCCGCCTCCGTTTCCTCGCCCTTCTTGCCCTTGGCGTTTTCCTCGCCAAGCAGGGTCAGGCGCGGACGCAGATCTTCCTTCTTCGAACGGCCCGCCGAACGATATTCGGTGACGACGCGCTGGGCGATACCCGTCGCTTCGTCGACCTGCTCGGTCAGCGTCTTGCCCTCGGACAGATCCTGGTAGCGGACCACGCCGGATTGTTCGGTGATGATCGGCAGAGTAAATGGATCCCATTCCGCCAGCCGGTCGCCTTCTTTCACCTGGGCGCCATCCTTGAACATCAGCACCGTGCCGTAGGGGACCTTGTGAAGTTCGCGCTCGCGGCCTTCCTTGTCGATCACCGCCAGCTCGCCATTGCGGGCAAGCGACAGCAACCGGCCACGCTTGTCCTTGATGGTCGGCATGTCGCGATATTCGATCTTGCCGTCCGAGATCGCCTCCAGATGCGACTTCTCGTTGACCTGCGCCGCGCCGCCGATGTGGAAGGTGCGCATGGTGAGCTGGGTGCCCGGTTCACCGATCGACTGGGCGGCGATGACGCCCACTGCCTCGCCGATATTCACCGGCGTGCCGCGCGCAAGGTCGCGGCCGTAGCAGGTTCCGCAGACGCCCTGTTCGGCTTCGCAGACCAGCGGGCTGCGAATCTTGGCGGACTGCACTTCGGCTTCCTCGATCGCCTTGACCATCGGCTCGTCGAGCAGCGTGCCCGCCTTGACGATCACTTCGCCGGTCTTGGCATCGACGAGGTCCTCCGCCGTGGTGCGGCCAAGGATACGTTCGCCGAGCGACGCGATGACCGAGCCGCCCTGGACGATGGCGCGCATCTCCAGCGCGTTCTTGGTCTTGCAGTCTTCCTCCACGATCACGCAATCCTGCGACACGTCCACCAGACGGCGGGTCAGGTAACCCGAGTTCGCCGTCTTGAGCGCGGTGTCGGCCAGGCCTTTGCGGGCGCCGTGAGTCGAGTTGAAATATTCAAGGACGGTCAGGCCCTCCTTGAAGTTCGAGATGATCGGCGTTTCGATGATCTCGCCCGACGGCTTGGCCATGAGGCCGCGCATACCCGCCAGCTGCTTCATCTGGGTGGGCGAACCACGCGCGCCGGAATGGCTCATCATGTAAATCGAGTTGACCTGCGCCTCGCGGCCATCCTTGTCCTTCGGCGTCGCGCGAATCTCATCCATCATCGCATCGGCCACCTGGTCGCCGCAGCGGCTCCAGGCGTCGATCACCTTGTTGTATTTTTCCTGCTGGGTGATGAAACCGTCCTGGTACTGCTGCTCGTAATCGGCAACCAGAGCCTTGGTTTCTTCAACCAGCTTCACCTTCGAATCCGGGATGATCATATCGTCCTTGCCGAAGGAAATGCCGGCCTTGCAGGCATGGCGGAAACCCAGCGCCATGATCGCATCGGCGAACAGCACTGTGTCCTTCTGCCCGGTGTGGCGATAGACCTGGTCGATGACGTCGCCGATCTCCTTCTTGGTGAGGAGGCGGTTGACGGTCTCGAACGGCACCCTGTGCGACTGGGGCAGGGTCTCTCCGATAAGCATGCGGCCCGGCGTCGTATCGACGCGCCGCATATGTTCCTTGCCGTCCTCGTCGACCTGCGGCACGCGGCTGACGATCTTGGAGTGCAGCGTGACCGCACCGACCTGAAGCGCCTGATGCACTTCGGCCATATCGGCGAGAACCTTCCCTTCGCCCGGCTCGCCTTCGCGGTCCATCGAGAGATAATAGAGGCCCAGCACCATGTCCTGCGAAGGCACGATGATCGGCTTGCCGTTGGCGGGCGAGAGGATGTTGTTGGTCGACATCATCAGCACGCGCGCTTCGAGCTGGGCTTCCAGCGAAAGCGGGACGTGGACGGCCATCTGGTCGCCATCGAAGTCGGCATTGAAGGC